>CAYOJT010000205.1:0-5720 GCA_964404365.1 uncultured Bacteriovoracaceae bacterium | reverse complement strand
GGGCTCGAAAAAAGTGCCTGAAGGGGGATTGGGGGGTGGCACTCACCCTGATATAGAGCAATCCCGATGCCAATAACCACCTATTTTAGTTCTATAGTTAAAGTATTGATATTTAACGATATTATACGAATCTAACTTTAGGTCGAGTCCGGAATGCCTGACTTTTTTACTATAGGTGTCAATTTTTTGTACATTTTGAAGTCAGCCTCGATGCAGGCTTCCCGACACGCCTGTGTAGAGATCGCACACCCTAACGGTATCCAGAGCCTGGCGAGCCGTTTAGCGCTCGTACATGCGAACGTAGTCTACTTCGAAGGTCGCCCCATCTACGTTGGATAGCGGCCCCCACCAGCTTTCCGCCGCCATCTGGAGAATCAGAAACGATGGCCAGTTGGAGAGTTCGAATCCGTCCTGTCCCTGGCGGATTTCTTTCACGACACAGGAGGTTTTTCCGTCATTCACGTACATTCTTACGATCCGGGTCGCTCCGTCTCGATCTAGCCCGCGTTCAAGGCCGAAGCGAATCCAAGTGTCGGAGGGAAGATTGTAGCTCTTGGAAGACTGAGAAATGTGTTTTCCCGCAGGTGGCCCCCAATCGTGAAAAGTTGAAAATCCTTCGACGAGCCCTGGAGTACGGGTGTGAGTTTCCAAGAGATCGTGTTCACCGACTTGGTAGCCGTTCCAGGCGTCTCGGGAGTAGGGATATCCCTCGTTCAATAGTACAGGCCAGCTCCAAATCGCCGGACCAGATCCTACTTTTCCCGGAAGTTTTGCGCGAATTTCGATACGGCCATCTTGGAAAGTGCGACCGCGAGTAATGGGATTTCCAGGGGCCGAATCCACCCCTCCGAGTTCGATTTTGCACTCGCGTTGGTAGTAATTTTCGTTTGTCGGATCAGAACTTTGATTGGGGTTAATCCCACAATGAGGCGTGGCGCGATCAAAACGATATCGAGCCTTCAGTTTCAAGGTTCCACCAGAAACGTTCACAAGCGAAGGGTGAAAGGTGCTTTGGTTCGTTGTGTCCCAAAACGAGAAACCCGACCAGACATTCCAGTTGCAGCGATTCAGTTCTCCGAGAGTCGCGCCCGCATTGAAGTCTGGCAAACACGACCCCGTCTTGAAGTGATCAAGTCGCACGCGACAATTGGGCGCGCGAGTAAAACAGGAGGGATCATCTCCGGGTTCTTTCCCGTTAAATTCATCCGCGAAAACTAAGTTTTGATAGGGGCTTTGAGCCGCGGGATCGATGCCTGCATATTGGGGAAGGCACGCCAGGGCGAGCCCCGTTTTAAAATTCTCGGGCAGCACATCCTTTTTCGAGCAAGAAACAAAGCTCGCCGTGATCGCGAGGATCAGTAGGATCTTCGCGGCCTTCATCGCTTCACCCTGAGCCAATCGAGGTAAAACGAGACGCTGCCATGAAGAGAATTCAGGATTTTTGGATCTGGTAACCGCACGGCTGCCGCTTTCAACGTGCGCCATTCGTTGAAAGCTTCGGAATAGAGGTTCAGCGAGCGCGCTTCGGATGCATGGTTTTGAAGCAGATCGTAGAGAAGATTCAGTTGAAGGAGTACGGTTTGTTTTCGTTCCTTCATGCCCATCGGATTTTTTTCGTCCGTCGCTTTCTCGATTTTAAGAAGTGATTCGACGATGAATTTGAAATGATCGGGGTCAAGCGCGGCTTGAACGGAGGTGGGGTTCCAAGCTGAAAGCAGAGTGTGTGCGCTCTCTGCGCGTACACGATCCGTCGTGAAAAATAGCACAAGAACAGCGAGGAGTTTTAGGATGCGAAGTGGCTTCAAACGGGCGTGCATTTTGAGGTTTTTAGAGCGAAAGGTGTGCCAATCCTCAGTTCAGTCGGAGGGCAAGCTAGGGTGGGGCTTTGTCCAAAAATTCGACGGCTTTCTGAGAAGTCGTGAAAAAAAGAAAATGAATCGTGCCGCTGTTGACGGATTTTTCCGGTCAACACCTCAATCGAGAGCTTGTTTTTGGCAGAGGGATCGAGGAAGTTGATGCCAGATGTCGCGCTCTCATTCCGAAAATCGATGTGCCCCCTGCGGTCTTTATCGGCCGCTTTGCATCTGTGGGCTCGCTCCAAAACTAAACACGCGGACGCGCGTTCTGGTCCTCATGCATATTCGGGAGCTCCCACTCACGACGAACACCGCTCGCTTGGCAGAGCTTGCGCTCACGAATGCCGAACTTCGTGTTCGGGGTAAAAAGGGCGAAGATCTCGATTGTACCGACATTAAAGAAACCCGCGACTATGTTCCCGGTGTTTTATTTCCTGCGCCTGATGCGAAAGAGCTTACGCCCGAACTTGTCGAAAGTTTTGGGAAGCCGCTTCTCTTGGTCGTGCCGGATGGAAACTGGAAGCAGACCTCGAAAATTCAAAAGCGCGTGCCGGGCCTAGCTGATCTTCCGAAGTTTAAGCTTCCGCCAGGACCTCCTTCGGAATATCGCCTCAGGATCGCGCCAAAGCCCGAATACGTTTCGACCTTTGAAGCGATCTTAAGGGCTGTGAAGATTGCGGAAACCCCATTTATCGGTGCCGCGAAGGCAAACGAACTCGAACGCGTGCTCCATTCCTATTTCAAGATGAAGGTCGAACGCACGCTCTGGTCGCGTGGGCTCTTGAAGGCGGATCAGGTTTTCGGTGGCGTTCCGCAAGCCGCCATCGATGCATTCCGGGAAGCCGGTGCGCGCGGTACCCCACGGTCGAGTAGTCTGAGTCGCGAGGAATAAAAAAAGCCGCCCCGAATCGGAGCGGCTTCATTCTTAAAAATAGATTTCTCGCTTAGTAGAAGATCTGGCTCGAGAGCTCAGATCGATGACTCACGGAGAAGTTACGAACCACGGGTTGAGGTGGTGCGTATTTCCCTGGAGCGTACCAGCACTTCGGTCTGTATCCGAAAGTCGCCTTTTTCTCCGATGCGCAGACGCCTACGGTTGGATCGCGTTGATCGACATCCACGGCAGCGTTCGCTTGACAGATGGATGCGGCGAAGTACGTATCCAACCGGCACTGAGCAGCGGGGTGAGCATCGAAAATTTGCTTCACGACGGACTTGTCTGGCGTAGCTGGATCAGGAATCGGAGTATTCGGCTTCGACTCACGAGCAAGCGAGGCGAGGGTTTTACCGAGAGAGTCGCCTGCCATTGCGATCCGTGCGCAGAGCGCGCGGTCACCCGCATTCGCAAACGATTTATTACATTTCTTCGTGTAAGCGGCAGGAACCGAAACCCCACGCATGATCGCTTCGTTATTATCCTGAGCGAGAACACGTCGCATGCATTTTAGTGCGCCGAAGTAGTCAGCCTGACCTTCGTTCGATGCCCATTCCACGCGCCCTGGAGCGCGAGGTGCGTAAACTGGAGCACCCCCAATGTGGTGGCCCATTTCGTGGCAAAGGACGAGCATAAAGCCATCATTGGTCATATCCGGGTGACGTGCAAGTCCACCGAACATGGCGACGATCCATTCATCCTCCGCTTCGCCTTCGCGTTTTGCGTAAGCGTTTACGGTCGGGTCTGTCCAGTTTCTCTCGACCGAGAGTTTCGCGTTTTTACTCGCGACCACTGGTGCGTAAACGTTTTCTACGCGGTCGATGATTTGGTTGAAGGTGGCCTCGTCCATCGTAGCTGCTGCTGCGAAGACGTAGTTCACGTGAATCTTAACGTCGTTTTCGGGAGCAAAACCGCTCTTGCCGTCGATAGAACAAGCAGTCGCTGAATTGATCGATTGAAACGCTAAAATCGTACTGAGTGAAAGAATGAATGCTGAAGCGAAAGGCGTCCTTGAAAGCATGATTTCGTCCCCCCGGAGAAATCGAGACATCATTGTCTCTAAAAAAACGGTAGTCCTCGTTTTCACGAACGTCTAGGTGGGGATGAAAATAAATTGACGGGTTCGGGGGCTTGACTTGTAAAAAATCACGCGCAGCGTTAACTGCGCGTGATTATATTTAAATAATAACTGTAGAGTCAGACTGAATCAGTTCTCGGATGCGACTGAGCGAGTAACATCGAGTATTTTCGTCATCGCGATCTTCGAAATTTCCTGCTGATCTTCGCTCTCGTGCAGGAATGCTGAGTACATTGCGATGTAACGTTTCATGACGGCTTGGACGTATTCACGAGGATTTTTTCCTTGGCGAACGAGGTCGCGAACTTTCTTCGCACCCATGTTGTAAGCGGAGATGTAGAGACGGCTCTCTCCTTCAAATGAATCACGAAGGTGCGCCATAAATGCGAGACCCACACGAATGTTCTCGACTGGATTGAGAAGAGATTCGGTAGCGCTGTTTTTAAATTTCAGACGATTTGTGCGATTCAAGATTTTATGTCCCGCCAGCCAGTCAGCGGTAGAAGGTTTGATTTGCATCAGACCAATTTCACCATGCATTCCGCGCATCTCTGGATTGAAACGCGATTCGTTTTGAATCACTGCAACCACGAAGATTGGGTCGAACCCGTATTTTTCAGATTCGCGGATGATCGCAGTTGCGACCGTCTTCGCTTTCTTCTGATGAGCGTCGGGGAGAAGTTGTGAAACCATTCCCTGAACGAAAACAGTAATGTCTTTAATGTTCTCAGCATCGCGTACGACGCTTTGATTGTAGAACCTTCCACCCATGAGTTTCTTCGCATGAGCGATACGCTTCCCATTATCGGTATTCGAAGCGTCAGTTCCGGTTGATATTCCATACGATAAAAGCGTCACCGCCATCATCGTTCCCTGTAATAAGATTTTTCCTGTGTGCGTACCCATGCCCCTAAGTAGTACAAGAGCGGTGCCAACTCACTCGGGTCTAACCCCCTGAAAACCTGGGGTGTCTTTTTAAACACCCTGTACAACGTCAGAACACCCGTCACTGGGCGGAGAAGAGTCCCTACACACCTGTGTCTTTTTGTACGAATAGCGCGTTTTTATTGGTTTTTAGGCTGTTTTTACGAGATTTAATCTCAACTATAACGTGATACAGAGTGGAAAAGCTGAGTGTCGGAAGTGCTGAAAATTTTGAGAGCTGCTGAAAATGATGGATAGGAACTCTACTGCAGTGACGCCTCGAGGCTGGGTCGATGCGCACGCGCACCTTCAAGATCCTCGTGTGAACGCATTTCGCGACGAATGGATCACGGAATGTTCGCGTGCAGGAATTCAAAAACATCTGCTTGGAGGAGTGGATCCTGAAGATTGGCGACTCCAGCATCGCATCACTGCCCAGTATCCGGGAAAAATGCGCGCGAGTTTTGGATTGCATCCGTGGTGGGTGGCGGCCCACTCGGACGAAGAGTGCGAATCTGCGCTCGTCATTCTCGATGAAATGTTGAAAGCCTTCGCTCGCGATCCTCGCGATGATTTCAGACCTTGGGCGATCGGCGAGACCGGGCTCGATTTCCACGAACGATTTTCGGTTGAAACTCACGCGCGACAGACTCGATTTTTCCGCGAGCACCTCACGCGTGCGCGGGCGCTGAATTTGCCTTTGGTTCTTCATATTGTGAATGCCCATGAACCAGCCATCCGAGTTCTTGAGGAAATGTGCGGCGCGTCAGGATCTTCCTTTTCGGGTATCATCCACTCTTTTTCGGGGGGGATTGATCTTGCGCTACGATATCGCCGTCTTGGGTTTCTCCTCTCCATTTCGGCCGCCGTGATCACGCGGGACTCCGGAAAAGCTTTTGATAGCCTTCGAACCGCTGTGCTAAACCTC
>CAYOJT010000204.1:1209-5726 GCA_964404365.1 uncultured Bacteriovoracaceae bacterium | reverse complement strand
AGAAGTATTAGGCCGTCCGAAATGGTGGGGCGCTCAATCTGCGCGCGAAAAATACTTCCTTCCGGCGCTCGTCATCCTCTACTGGCTCACGCTCTACGGAATCGGCGGATTTCGCTCCGACCACTGGCTCGCGGGTGGAATTTTAATCGTCCTTTGGTGCGGTGGAAAATTCCTTCGCATGTTGTTTTGGTTCCTCCTCCCTGTCCTCTTGACGGGTATCGTTTACGACAGCCAGCGCTTCTATTCCGATTACATTCGCGGCGAGATTCGCGTGGCTTGGCCCTACGAATTCGATAAACATTGGTTCGGGATCGATACACCAGAAGGCCGTCTCACTCCGAACGAATGGCTTCAAAAACACACGCACTGGTTTTTGGATCTCATCACGGGATTCTTCTACCTCTTTTTCATTTCGATCTACGTCCTGATCTCTGCTTGGCACTATTTCGGGATTCCTCGCGTACAAAAAGACCCGGTCCTTCGAAGGAAAGCGGAACTCCTCTCGCCCTATACACTTTGGGCCTTCTTCTGGCTCAACGTGCTCGGCTACTCGACTTACTATTGGTTTCCCGCAGCCCCACCTTGGTACGTGGCTGATCATGGTCTGGGCCCCGCTCAGATGGATGTGGCCGCTAGCCCCGCAGGCTGCATTCGGTTCGATCAGTTACTCGGTACGCACTTCTTCACGGGAATGTACGGACGTTCAGCGGACGTGTTTGGAGCAATCCCCTCGCTCCACGTCTCCTATCCTTTTTTATCGATTCTCTTTTCCTGGAATCTCGGATCGCTGACTGTTTTCTCGATCTTCTTCTATCTGATCATGTGTTTTTCGGCGGTTTACCTAAATCACCACTACATCGTGGATATTCTCTGGGGTACAGCCTACGCGATTATCGTTTTTTCCGTCGTGAAGTGGCTCGCGCGCCGCCGCGCTCGTCGCGAAGCGGCTTCTTTTTCTTCTTCGGTTTAGGAATTTTTCCTACCCTTTCATCTCCCTTTCGAATCAATCGGCAGAGTTTCAGCACCGACTCTTCGAAATCAGAGGATTCTGCGGGAAGATTTTGCCATCCGGTCGGTCCTTCACCCTCGAAAAGAAAAATCGAGCGCATGGATGGGAAGTCGGCTCGGAGAGATTCGTGGTGCTCGCGAGTCGTCGCGATCCAGACGCCGTTGTCACGAGCGTGCTCTTCCTTTTCTCTTAGGATAACTACGATCTTTTCACCGACGTAAACGGCGTGGGCACCAAACATTGGCCGAACACGGTAATCGAGGCCGGAGAGCTCATCAAAAATGAACTCAAACGGAAGCGGTTTTTTAAGCTTCAGTTTCATAGGGCCAGGCTAGCTGATGCTTGGGCCAGTCCTTCAGATTTAGCTCGAGGACTGTGACTCTGAACTCGTTGGCGCAGCAGCTTGAGTCACTGCAGGAGCGGCCGGCATTTCAGATCTTGGAATAATCTTCCATTTTTCGCCCGGCGCTCTCACAGGCTCGTTTGCGCGAGCTGGGCGTGGAGGACGATTGTTTCTGCGGGGACGACGATTTCTGGGTTGTCCTGCGCCCTCACCTGCAGGAGTTCCTGCGACTTCGGCTCCCGCTTCTACGGGAGCTCGGTCATCGCGTCTTGGGCCACGCGGGCGGTCTCCGCCATCACGACCCGGACCTCGACCACCGCGTTCACCGTCTTTTCCACCACGTCCGCCGCGGCCACGCTTGCCGCCGCGTTTACCATCGCGACCGCCGCCACGTCCTTCAAAACGACCTTCGTCACGACTACCTTTGTGCGCGCGAGTCGGCTCAGGGAAAAATTCGCAAACAAAGAATTTTCCTTCAACCTCGAAGGCGCCATTCGGGGCCTTTTCACCCTCTGCAGACGGCGCCATCACGATCACGCGCTTCAGATTTCCACGCTTCCCCTTAATGGCGGTCAATGCGCCCATGAGGAGTGAAAGTTTTTCGCCTTCGACTTTTTGGGTTTCACCGATCTTAGCGTCGAGCTGCGATTTGAGTACTACAGGAAGTCCTGCTGCGACTTCTTCTTCGCTTTTCCCTTCAGCTTTCATCGTTTCAGTGATGGAAGCCGTCAGCTCTTTCGTGAGCGATGGGATTTGTTCTTCTAATGCCTTCAAAGATTTTCCAAAAAATTCTGTAACGGTTTTCATTTTAATCTCTCCAAAATCCTTCTTTTTCGGTGAGGCTAAATACCTCATCCAAGATACTGACCGCATTATCGACCGTCGCCTCATCGATCGTCATGGCGGGTTGAATTCTAAAACTTGCGGCATACGACATCGTGAGAAGCCCGCGTTTCAAACACTCGGTGAAAATCCGGTTCGACGCATTCTTCGAAACACCGATCTTCGTCTTACGATCTTTGACCATCTCGATACCCAGAAAAAGGCCGCGACCGCGGACATCACCCACGAAAGAATACCGATCCATCATCGGCTGAAGTTTTTTCAAAAAATAAGCACCGACGCGTGCAGAGTTCTCGACCAACTTCTCTTCTTCGATGATCTTGACCGCCTCTGCCGCAGCCGCAGCTGCGAGCGGATTTCCGCCATAACTCGAGCTCGAACCCGATGGATTCGACCACGGTTTTGCGGCAGTGATTTCATCGGTGGACATCACAGCAGCAATCGGGAATCCGCCACCGAACTGTTTTCCGAGTGTAACGATATCCGGCACGACGCCCGAGTGTTCTACACCCCAGAATTTTCCGGTGCGGCCAAAACCCGTGATCATTTCGTCCGCGATGAAGAGTGCGCCGATTTCTTTTGCGATTTCGCGAACGGCAGGAAGGAACTTGTCGGATGGAATGACGTTTCCTGCTGTGCCCTGGAAAGGTTCTACAATAATGGCAGCGATATTTTTTCCAGCGTCGCCTTTCAGTCGGCTTCGAAGTTCTTCAACACAGGCCATCGCATAGGAATCTGCGTTCATGCCTTCCGGACAGCGATACGGATGTGGATAGGCGTAGATATGAGAGCCGGGCACAAAAGGTCCAAAACCTTCTTTGAAATCCGAACCCATTAATGAAAGGACGCCCATGGTTTTTCCATGGAAGCCTCCCCAGAAACTAACGAACTCTGTGCGACCCGTGTAGCACTTCGCTAAGCGAAGCGCAGATTCAACGGCCTCTGCACCCGACGAGTAAAGCTGAGTCCGATGAACTAAAGGAGCGGGGCGATTTTTTGCGAGGCGATCAAAAAGTTCTACTCGCGGCGCGCTCGTGAATGATCCCACGGAGGCTTTCGCTACTTGGTCTTGCACTGCCTTCACAAATCTCGGATGGGAATGGCCCAGTCCGTTCACACCAATTCCACCGATGATGTCGATCAGCGTATTTCCGTCCACGTCCGTCACGGTCGAGCCACGTGCATGGTCAACGACGATTCCAGCCATGAGGGCAAACCCTTGAAGTCCGGGCGCAAGGTGCGCCTCTTCACGACAGCGGAGTTCCCCACTCTTGGGTCCAGGAATCTTCGTCTTGAGAACGGCTTTTTGATTTGTAGGCTGAGAGCTCGTCATAGGAGGAATCTATTTAAAAACATATCGGCGGTGCAGTGGAAAGTTAAAAAAGAGCCCAACCGCAAGGGACGAGAAGACCTTCGAAAACCCGTATTTTAAGCCCAAATACTCCGTTAGAGCATAGACGCAAACCGTATTCAGTAGGAGGCTCCCGGTCGAAACCAACGCATAGCGCGCCGCTTGATCATGGGCCGGCTTATGGCCGATTTCAAAGCTCCAGTGGCGGTTCAAGAGGAAGTTCGTGACTGCCCCAGCGGCCGCGCCGATCGGTGTAGAAACCGCATACCAAACGTGAAGAATCTCGACACAGCCAAAGAACACACCATAATCGACGACGGTGGCTGCAAGCGAGCTCACTTGTGCTCGCCGAAACGAACGCCATAGGGGCGCGGGATTCGACTGGAGAGGCTCGCCCTCAGTCGGAGCTTCAGGTTTATTTTGGGATTTCATTTAGCGAGTCCGGGCAGGGTTCTTTGCGAGCTGAGACTCATCGACTTCGTGGCCATCTTCCGATTTCTCGGCAGCCAACGCTTTCCGTTTCGCTTCGGCTTCACGCAGACGCATTTCTTTAGCGATCGCCCACATCCGTTCAATTGCGGAAGCGTTTGCCATAACAGCAATCAGTCCAAGGGCAGCCACCATCGGATACCCTACCGCAATCGGCGTGTAGCGAGACTCTTCAAAAAGCGTGATCGAAATAGGCGATAAAACGGCTCCCAAAGTCATATAAAGTGCGCGTTCAGGACGACGCATGGAACCTTTGGGTGGATCAACATGGAGGGCTTCTGCTTTTGCGCTGGAGTAGCTCACCATGTAGGAGCCCATCATTGCAAAGAGCGCGAGAACTTGAAGAACGGGAACCGAAGAGTAATAGATCACGAGACCCGCGCAGAAAAACGCTTCGACATAGCGATCCACCGTAGCATCGAGCACTTCACCGGCATCACTCGATCGACCCGTGAGGCGCGCGACCATTCCATCTAAGCTAT
>CAYOJT010000204.1:0-1199 GCA_964404365.1 uncultured Bacteriovoracaceae bacterium | reverse complement strand
CGAGCGAAACTCCGGCGAGAAGTCCGAAGAGAAGTGATAGCCAGGAGATCTGATTCGGCGTGATCCCAAGGAATACGAAAAGTTTTCCAAATGGCTGAAGCCACCAGTATGCCATCTCCATCAAGCCCTTCGAAAGAAGTGCAGAACCACCCTGCTTATCGACGCGCGCGAAGTGGGCACGTCCCTTCAGGGTAGTGCGGATGACATAAGCGACAGAGAAAATGAGAACCAGGGCAAGCAAAACGAAGGTCGAAGCCAGGTTTCGATTCTTCAGGATTTCGAAAATCTCTAAATGTTGGATTCCGTTCATCTTTTAGCCCTACAAAAACCTATCTTACTGCAGGTTGGGTGAAAAATCTCGGACGAAAATGCACTTGGTCATAACTGACAATCGTTTCCGTTCCACCTCCATCGCTTTGAAACACCAACAGGGCCCGGAAAATACATTTTATCCAATCATTTCAAGGTAATAAACCTGGTTTTAACGTGAGAACATACTCAGTTGTGTAAAATCACGCGCTGCGTTATGAAGTGCGCGCATCCCAGTTCCGGTTTCCCCTTCTCACGGAAGCACCGACTGTCTTGCCTGTTGTTGTGGGTTCTTAACCTTGTTGTCTCTGGAGTATGTATGCGTTCAGTAGTTTCCTTGTTCGTCCTTGCTCTTAGTTTCATTTCCAGCGTTCACGCTGATCCGATGTCGAAAATCGAAAACGCGAATATCGTTTGCTCCCGAAGGGGCGGCGCTGTGTTCGTGAGTACCCAGGATAAACGCCTCTGGCAGGCCGAGGTGCCTGCGGACAAAGAAGGTCTCGAACTCAAAATCGATTCCTTCAACGTTTTTCGCTGTCCGAATTGTTACACGATCGAAGGCCGATTTGAGGGCATGGAGAAGAATCAAACTCTCCGCTATCAACTCACCGATGTCGGTGGAAGTTTCAAGAAGGCAAAACTCGTAGTCACTGGAATTGAAACCACCGAAGAAGGTGGCGAAACGACGACGACTGAAGAGCCAAGCGTTTCGATGAAATGCAAAGTCCAATAAAGTTCGCCTGTAAAGTTCAGCCTGAACTCATTAGCAGAAAATCAGTCTGGATGAATCGAAAGGCGCTGACTCCCCCCCGGAGTCAGCGACTTTTTATTTTGAGCGACTGGGATCGGGTTCCGATCCAGGTTACGCTTCCTTTATGGACACCTATTTT
>CAYOJT010000203.1:0-5730 GCA_964404365.1 uncultured Bacteriovoracaceae bacterium | reverse complement strand
GCACCGCCATCAATGCCACCAAGTGCAGATCCGTCGCCAGAACCTACGCCGGATCCGAACGAGCCTCCACCAGAAGGCGGAGTTTGTAAGCACGGAAAAATGATGGTCTGTCACGTTCCATTGGGTAATCCATCCGCACGCCATGAAATTTGTGTCAGTCCTCAAGGTGCTGAACACGGTCACGGTATGCTTGAACTCGATCCAGATTATATCGGTGGTCACGGTGGTGATTACTGGGGTCGCTGTGATCGATCCTCTGACGAGGAAGATGACCTTGATCATGGGAACTGTCACGGACGATGTCTTTTGAATGGAATGCCAGACTAAGTACTGAATAAACTGAAATGAATAGAGCCTGAGGGAGACCTTGGGCTCTTTTCATTTTAGGGATTCGGATGGTCCTGTAATAGGATGAGGTTATAAATCGGAGATCGCATGAACCCCTTCATTCGTTTGATTTTTTGTTTTGCCCTATTCTTGGTTTCCGCCTGCGTTTTCGCCGCTTCCTCAAAGGATATCGATTCGAAGCACCGAGTATGTGCGACGGACTCCGACTGCCAGGTGATCACTCTGGGGTGCAGTTGTATTCACAACCCAACGTGTGCCCGGGCAGATGATTTGTCGAATGGCTATCTTTCTTCGGTGAATAGAGCTCACGTGGAGCGCTACAAGAAACTATCGGAATGTACGGCGTCTCAAGTGAAGAGCTGCTCCACTGCCGGTGCGTGCGCATCAGTCGGCGCGTGGATTTCAAAATGCGAGAACCAGAAATGTGCCGCCCTATTCGAGGCTTCCCAGCGATGATTCTGATGTCGCTCAGTACTTCAGTCTTGAGTCAGATTTAAAATGATGAAGAGCGAGGCAGCACGCGCTGGAATGTCAGCGCGTACTGCCTCGCTAAACTATCGAATCAATTTGCGGGAATGGGTGCGCCCCAGAAAGGTCCATTCGGCATCGTCTGACGACAGTCGTATCCTTCGAAGGCGATCAAGCGACCACCTGTAGGCATATAGCCTTGGACTCCGTTTGATGTTTCATAGAAGCAATGACCGTAAGGCGACGAGTATCCGCACACGAAGTCACCGGTCTGTGCGTCACAGGTCCAATAAAATCCAGGGCCGGTATCTTGGAGTGCTTGGGCGGAGTTGGAAAAGAGAGTGATACCCCCAACCACAGAAAGGGTCGTTACGATCGTTTTCACGGTATTTTTCAGTTTGGACATGGATGCTCCTATTGACGATTTTCAGTTTTCATCGAGTGCTAAAAAATTCGTCAGCGCGACTACAGATCACCTTCGAGGTGAACTGGGAAAGTTCTGCCGACGAACACTTAGCTTTACGGATGGGTGCTTGATTTGATTGAGGGAGGTTTTAGAAATCTGCTTTCAACTGAAAACAGATTTGTAATTTATAACTCAAGAAAAAACGAAAGCCGATCAGCATCGATCATGGCTTTAGAGAACAAGATACGCGAAAGGACTCTCTTCCACGTCCTTCCTCACAAACTTTATCTACAAAGCCAACAAAATGAATCCTTTGGCTAAAATCTGCAGGAAGAACAATCGTGAACCAGCACCAGGCATCTTCTATAGCTGAATAGCGAATCCACTTCTGGTTTCTGGAGATTTTTCCATCCAAAAGCCCATCATAATCAGCGCTGAACGCTCCTTCAATCTGTGGGTTCTTCAGTTCATTTCTTTCTAGAGCCGCTCTCACCTTAACAAAATCGAACGTCGAACCTCCGTTCCACCCTTCAACTTTTTTGGAACTTGTGCAGTCCAGCTCATTGGCGAAAGCGTTAGAAAATACTGATATCAACAATAATGCGATCAATGTTTTTTTCATAAAGTCTCCGTTCATCAATCCAATGTTTTCATTTCGTGGCTTGGGCCTGAATCATTCGTTTAAGGGCGCATTCTTTGAAGGCAATTTCAGGGACTCGTGAACTCAATAACGAGCCCACACATCTTATCGCCATTATCTGGGTAATCGCAGAATCCGGCGGATTGGCGAACAGGGGCTGGCCGTTGAATATATCCGAGTCCAATTAGCTCTTGAATCGTCAGCGAGAGACCAACAATCTTATTCTTAATCCCGTAGGTAACGCGATCTTTCTGCCCCTGAAAATACCAAGTTCTCAAAAGTGAATCGGCCATTAGCTTATCCAGAACTGCTTGATCAGTGCATTCGATCGTGTAGACATCACGAATGAAGTTATATTTATCCGAATACTCTCGTACATGCAGACGTGACTGAAGAGTGTCTCTCACGAAGCAGCTCTCGCTAGCGTGGGCTTGGCCAACTGAAAAAACTAATGCCGTCAGTACTAAAATAAGTTTCATAACTATCCTTTCAAATTCCGCTCGGATCAAAACCGGGTTGCGATGATTCTCACATCATCCTGTTTCAAGGCTTAAGCGAGTTAAACAGAACCATTTCGTAGTTGTATCCACATTCATGATTTTCATTGTCTGTGACTGATGCGAATGCGTATTCCTTGTAATACAAATTCTCCATCCCAATGCACCCCGCGCAGTCGTTCAGTGCCCAAAGGTATGCGGGTGAGTAAGTGATCGTGAATTTTTCGACACCGCCACCGGATACTACGGGGAACGGTTTCGCGTCCGTGCCGTAGGATCCGAGTGGGGTGTTCCCGTCGAACTTTTTAATTTCTGTGAAATTCGTGCTGACCGGAGTGTCGGTTGAGGTGAGAGTAGTTGCCTTCACCGAGCCCCAGTACCAAAAGCCCCGGGCGTCGCCGTCGGCTTTCAGTTGTGATCCCTGCATGGTTACCGTTGCGCAGTAAGGGCCGGCGTAGGCGGATTTCTTTTCTAAGCGAAACTGGAGATTTACGGGTCCTGCTTGAAGTTTTGGGATGTCCTTTACACATCCGCCCATGAGAGCGAGCGCTGAGAGGGAGAGGATGAGTTGAGTTTTCATCGGATGCACTCCTGGATGGAATTTAATCCACGCGAATATTTATTCAGAATTGCGAGCGCGCTTGGGCGAGCGATCGGTTTTTGTTCTACAGAGTTTTCGAGATCTTTTAATGAGCTGAGGACGTCTGAAAGGGTCCACTCGAGGAGAAGGTTTTCATTCGAGATCTGTGTTCGAAGGACGCGAGTTTGAAGATGAACCGATGCCTTCAGATGGCGATCGGCGAGTTTTGGGTTTGAAAAAGTTCCCATTAAAACCCGAACGTCGCGATCATAGGCGCGTAAGGTTTCCATAATTTCAGAACGTGTGTAGACGCCAGTCGCGATAGCAGATTTTGCCATCGAGCAATACGGATCGAGCGTGGAGCTCGAATAAAGGCTCTCGTCTTCTGCGTGCGCAGAAGTGGCGAGGACGAGTAGGATCAAAAACTTTTTCATAGGGCTCCTCACGAAGGTTTCTTCGTTTCGTTCAGTGATGAGGAATATACTCGTGCGAGTGAGGAGTGACGAGAAAAAATGACGCTATAAGTCAAATATTGGTTTCTCAGCGTGACCGAAGGAATTTCAGCCTAAAACTCGATTAAAATTCCGATTCCAAAAAGGATGAAGAGCGCGCTTGCGACTCGATTCACCCATTTCATCGGAACTTTTTCGGTGAATTGATTTCCGAAGATTACCGCAAGCCCATCTGCCGCGATCATGCCGAGTGTGGTGCCGAAGGTGACGAAGAGCGGGGCTGCGAATTTTGCTCCCAGTGCTACAGTCGCTAGCTGCGTCTTATCGCCCATTTCCGCGAAAAAGAATGCGACCGTCGTTGGGAGAAAGGGTCCCCAATCTTTCTTGTCTTCGAACCCTTCATCTTTATCGGGAATCAGCATCCAAATTCCGAATCCAATAAAGGTCAGTGCAAGCGTCCATTTCAGGACAGAAACCGAGACGTATTGAGTGATGAAAGAACCGACGTAGCTTGCGAGCGAGTGGTTGAGGAGAGTCGCGACTAAGATTCCGGCCATGATTGGGATGGGTTTTCGGAATCGAACGGCGAGGACGAGTGCGAGGAGCTGAGTTTTGTCGCCCATTTCGCTGATGAAGACTAAGAGGAAGGAGTGAAGAATGGCTTGCATTGATTCCATTATGAACCGCTCGGGTGCGGAATAAACCAGGATCCTTCAAAAAAATTTCAGATCCTCTAAATAAAGCAAAGCTCCGCTCTTTTCCCCTAGGGAAAGAGTTTTTGACTTAAAGCGTTATTGCGAGTTCTCATCGAGTTTCGCTCCAGGTAGGAATGGCTCTCAACTGGAGGATCGTCATGCGGAAAAGGAAATGCGCACTCGTTCCTGGTCTTATTGTTACGTGGATTGTTTTCTCGGAAGCCTCTGTCGCCTCAGCGGCGTTTGAAGCTCAGCCGTGTGGATTGGTCGGAAGCGTTCCAGAGAGAATCGCAGATTGTAATCACGCGGTCGGTGAAGGTCGCGAGTACCAACTCGTTACACGAACTCAGCGGGGCCAAGAAATCTACATGGGCCGTCGGACAGGCGTAATCTGGAGCGCTGACATCGATGACGCTCCGAAAAACTTTCTCGACGATCAGGTAGACACGATTTGTTCGCGCGACCGGCCCGAGTTTGGCGGCATCCGCGGAAAGTGGATACTGCCTCCGATTCATCGTTACATCCAAGGTTTTCGCTACGGGATTCAAGGAGCTCTGCCTGGCCTGAATTCGCGCACTTACTGGAGTAGTACTCCTGACCCGTTTTACGTCGACAGCCGTTACGTCATGGAAGGGTTCAAGCGTTATGTAAGCAGAAATGGAAGTTACGAGTTTCGTCACTTCGAAGTTGAGGCCGGCCGATCTTTTGTCAAATGCATCATCGAACCATCTATTTAATTTAAGGAACATCAAAAAATGAAAAACCTAATCTTATTTTCACTTCTACTTTCCACTTCATCGTATGCAACGGACTACGTGTGCGGCCCTGCAAACCCCAGAAGTCCATTTCAAGATCGTTACACCCTGAAGGTTTACAAAAAGAAAATCGAGCTTGGCTTTTTGGAGAACAATCTTAGAGAGGGAAAGCTTGAGAAAAATCGAAATGAAAATTTCTTACAGAACTACCTTCAATTCGGTGGAGAAATTTCCAAGCTTCGCGGCGAAGGGTATCTGAAGGCTTATTTGAACCCCACCATCATGGGTGCACCGAAAAAGAGCGAGGTTTATCTCGTTTGGGGCGGACGGGGTCCTATTATCATGACGAAACTTAAGTGCTTGAAACAGTGACGTTCAGCTTAGAAGACAAACGGAAAAATAAAATTATGAAAACATTTGTATTATTACTTGGCTTAACCCTCATTCAATCGGCGTCTGCTTTTGAGGTTTCTTGTTGGTACGAGGCTCGTAGAGAAAACACAAATCTTAATAAACAATTACAATGGGGCGCCGAGGGTCAAAGAATCCTCGGGTATAAACTTGTGGTTGAAAATGTTACCCCGAAAGGTCGGGACGGAGTTCTTGCGAAAATCAGCATCCGGAATGACAAGACGTGGGATGTCTTCAGCTCTCAATTCTATTTCCACGGTGGGGAATCTTTCGGACCCATCGAGGTGGCGGACACTGTGACCGCAATTTCTATCGGATGCAAAGCAACCGACACCCGAGAAGGCGGACCACTCACGCCTCAGCTCTAAAAGAAGCTGACCACTCCACCTGTAAACAGGGATTTAGATTTCGCCGTGACTGAGTAAATGGCGGAGAGGGAGGGATTCGAACCCTCGTATGGTGTTACCCATAACACGCT
>CAYOJT010000202.1:0-5748 GCA_964404365.1 uncultured Bacteriovoracaceae bacterium | reverse complement strand
CCATCACCGGTACACTCAACGCTCACCGCTCTTTCGCTTCTGCCAGACAGTGAGGTCCCTTCAAAATCGAGTGAACACCAAAAACAACTCTATGAGCGGGAGATCGCGAAGATCAAATCGAAGACCCTACGTACAAAACTCGAACAGCATCGCGCTTTCTTAAAACAACGCGAGGATATTCGCGTTTATTCCATAAAAACCTTCTATCTCGTCAGAAAGGTTTTTATGGAGCTCGGTCGCCGACTCCAGAGCCAGGGCGATATTAAAGCAGCAGAGGATATCTTCTTTTTACCCTACGCTGATGCGATTGATTTTTTTAATGGACATCACCGCCCGACACTTCGAAAGCAGCTCTACAAGAATCAGGACTATTACCTTTCGTATCGAAACTTCAAGAAGCCCAATGAGATCCGAAAGCGGAAGGGCGGAAACCAAGCCCAAGCTCACCCGGCCAGTGACACCCTCCAAGGCGTGGGTTGTGCTCCAGGACTAGTCGAAGGCGTGGTCTGCGCGATTCAATCGATTCACGAAATTGAAAAATTGAAGGCGGGAACGATTCTAGTCACTGAATTCGTAGATCCGGCGTGGACACTTTCTTTCGCTCAGGTGAAGGGTTTGATCACTGAAACGGGTGGGGTTCTTTCCCATGGAGCAGTGATTGCGCGTGAGTACGGCTTTCCAGCCATTCTCGCCGTCACGGATGCAACGAAGAAACTTCGTGATGGCATGCGGATTCGCATGGATGGTGATAACGGCACGATCCAGATCTTGGAGGATCCATGATCCTCTTTCGCGGAAATCTAGAAAAAACTGATCCCTCCACCTGGGCGCAGAACCTAGGGGGAAAGGGGAAAAATTTACTGAAACTCCAAACCTTAGGTTTCAAAGTACCCGAGTGGATCGCCATTCCTTCCTCGACCCTTCTCCAGCTTGCAGACGACGCATCGAAGATCTCAAGCTTTAAATTTCCTGATGTCTTTCGATTTGAGCTTGAGCGCGTCCTGAATGAAACGGGTCTCATCGAAAAGAAGCTCGCGGTCAGGTCCTCCGCGTCGCTTGAAGACGGCACTCAACATTCTTTCGCGGGTATCTATAAGACGGTACTCAATGTCGAAAAAGACAGGCTCTTAGACGAAATTCGAAACGTCTGGCTTTCGCTTTACTCCGATACGGTCAATCAGTACCTGCACTCAAAAACCATCGACCGAAAAAACCTCAGCATGGCGATTGTCATTCAAGAAATGGTGCCGGCAGATGCGGCGGGCGTCGGCTTTGGTGTAAATCCCCTAAACCAAAAGCGCGATCAAAGAGTCATAGAAGCGGTGCATGGATTAGGAGAGGGACTGGTATCTGGTGAACTTGACTCCGATCAGTTCATTGTCCGAAAGCGAAGGGTGATTTCCTCTCGCCGCGCCTCAACAGTCCCAGCAATCACAGAAAAACAAGCCATCGAGATTTCGAATATACTGGAACAGCTGGAGAGTAAGTTGGGCGCTCCACAAGACATTGAGTTCGCAATTTACGCTCAAGAAATCTGGCTCCTCCAAACTCGTCCAATCACTACCCTTTTGATGAATACGCCCACCCTTTGGGATAATAACAACATCATCGAGTCTTACCCAGGTACGACAACTCCGCTTACCTTTTCCTTTGTTCGAAAAACCTACCGGATGGGCTATCGACAACTTTCTGAAATGATCGGAATCTCGAAGCGGATCATCGACAAAAACGATCACCACTATTCGAACATGATCGGTCTCATTAAGAATCGGATGTACTATAACTTATCCTCAATCGCGGAAATCATTCGCATTTTACCAGGAGCAATGCGCTTCCAATACTTCTTCGAAAACGCGATCGGAATCGAATCTAACGCGCACGAGCGACGCACTATGGGACGCAGGGGCAACGAACTCCAGCGCCGAAAGTCCGACTTTCAACTTTTTATCGTCGGATTGCGAACGATCGGACTACTCGTTGTATTACCCTGGAGTCGCCGCAGATTCCTAATGCGTCTGAATGCGATTTTGAAAGAAGAAAAAGAACGTTCCTTGTCCACACTCACCGCGCAGGAACTGATCGAGCTCTATCGTAGTCTAGAAAAAAATGTCTTCGCGATCTGGCGCGCTCCGGTCGTGAATGGATTTTTCACGATGATCGTATTCGGTGTCTTAAAGAAACTCACCGTCCGATGGGAACTGAATTCGGATGCGCCGAATATTCATAATGACCTACTCGTCGGTCAAGATGACATCATCTCGACTGAGCCCATTCGGAAAATCATCGCTCTAACCGAACTCATCCGCTCTGAACCTACTTCTTTGCGTCTTTTTCAAAGTGAAAATCCACAGGAAATCTGGGACGCGCTTCAAAACGGTCCTAGCCTATCTAATCTACGAGAAGAGATATCACGGTATCTCTCAGCCTATGGCGATCGCTGCATTGGCGGCGAATTGAAGCTTGAGACTCCGTCGTATTCGCAGGCACCCCAAAACTTCATCAAAATCCTGAAATCTTACATTCAACAGGAAGTAAAACTCTCCTTTGGCGAAAATAAAAACGCTCAAATTCGGATCAAAGCAGAGGCCGTGCTTCGAGAGCATTTCATAGGGCATCCATTCCGTTATGCGATTTACAGTGCGGTCTTAGCCCTTTCTCGTAATCTCATTTCTTGGCGCGAGAATCTTCGCTTCTCGCGAAGTCAGGCGTTTGGACTCGTGAAAGCGATTTTTGTTCAGCTGGGCGACCGGCTTAAAAACGACGGCGTGATCGAGGCCTCGCGCGATGTGTTTTTTCTCACGCAAGAGGAAATTTTCGACTTTTATGAGAATCGACAGGGGGCGCAAGTTCTTCGAGAAAAAGCAGAGGTTCGCCGGAAGGAATTCGAAAAGAACTCCCAGGTTTCGATGCCTCAAAGAATTCGCACTTACCCAAACTCGGACCGGATAGAAAAGGTCGAAATCGCATCGACGAGCGACATCGGAGCCAAGACTGTATTGAAAGGAATCGGATGCAGCTCTGGGATCGTTCGCGGCCGCGTCAGGATTATTCGCTCTCCTGAGGAAGCTGAGAATATGAACGGCGATATCTTGGCGACCGAAAGCACCGATCCAGGGTGGATCAAGCTTTTTCCCACCGCTTCCGCTATAGTTTTAGAAAGAGGAAGTCTCCTCAGTCACGCCGGGATTGTCACCCGAGAAATGGGAATTCCCTGCGTGGTTGGCGTGAAGGGATTGCTTTCTTACATTAAAGATAATGACTTGATCGAACTCGATGGATCTACGGGCGAAGTTCGCATCTTAACTGAAAACGAGAAGAAAAATGACTGAGTCGAAAACCAAGCTCGTTTGTATCACTGGCATCGATGGATCGGGAAAAAGCACTCTCTTGAAGGAGTTGAAAGAAACCATTCCGAACGCCAGAGTCGTCACGATCTGGGATATGATGAAAAATCCCGATTTTGCGAAGGTGTCTCTTTTCCGTGAAGCTAAAGACGTCGACGAATACCTTCACCTCATTAGGCCACCCGCTCGTACTTTTTTTCTCTTCCACTGCATGAGCGAGGCTATTCGTTCCGCGCTGAAAGAACGCCCAAAACTGATCCTCATCGACGCCTACTGGTATAAGTATGGTGCATCAGAAATCGCTTCTGGCGCTGATTATGAATTTGTTCAAAAACTGGGTGAGGGTTTTCCTAAACCCGACCTCGTCTTCTTCTTAAATCTCGACTCGACAGACGCGCTCGCTAGAAAGGGGAAATATTCTGGATACGAATGTGGCTATCACCCCTCAAGAGAGCCGAGTGGTTTCGTTCAGTTCCAAGGTTCATCCTTTAAAGTCCTCACTCAAATGATGAGCGCGATTGGTGCCGAGACACTCGACGGAAAGAAATCAGTGAGCGATAACTTGCAACAGGTGCTCACCCGAATGCGGGAGAAGGGTTTCATCAAATGAAACCCGTGCGCACTGCGGCCATTTTCGGAATCGACGGATCGGGGAAAAGTGCGCTCGCGCAACTCTTCATCGAGAAATTCTCACATGACCCAGAGCCGAAGGTTCGTAGAGTGATCACTTGTCCACGCTACCACCACACCCCGGGAACGAGTCACCGGGACCTGTCCGAGCTTTTTGACCGAATGAATCGATTGGGCGACGAAAAACGGGACCCAACCTGGAAAGCGCTTTCAGTCTATTTACAGCTCACACTCTATGGTCCCGTGAAGAGAGAACTCGACAAGTCCCCTACTTCATTGGTTGTATCCGAACGTCATCCCCTCATCGACTCGCTTGTGTATGGACCGTTTCTGTCGAAATCGATCAGTGGAAATTTTGATCAAGAGAAAATCGAGACTGAATACTTTCCGATTCTCGAGGCATTTAAATCAAACGCAACTCATCTACTCCTCGATTGGTTCTCGCAGGAGCGTAAGCGTCTGAATCTTGGAGTGGACTTTTTTCAGATGCCACTCGCACTGAAAGCACTTTATGCTCAAGAACCTAGAAAATTAATGATCGATCTAGCTCAGCATTTTTCAACGGAAATGCCGGACCTCGCGATCCGTATCGACATCGACGTCGAAACCTCCCTGAAACGGATACAAAGCCGAGGGGGTAAGAATGAGCTTCACGAAAACCACGATGGTCTCACTCAACTCAAGAATGGGTATGAACGCGCCTTCCAGTGGTTGCACGTAAACTACCCAAAGATCAGAATTGAATCCGTTCGTGCCGAAGACGGAAAAAATCTAGAAACAATGGCCGCTGAAGTCCTAAGAATTATTGGATAGCTGAATGATGCACCCAGAATCAAAATTATTTATATTCCTGACCCGTCATGCTCCGAATGAAAGCGAGATCAAAGAGATTCGCACGCTGATCGACGGTCCGATGGACTGGACGCGTTTTAATTCCATCGCAAAGGCTAATATCTTACGCCCCTACGTTCTCTATCAACTTCAATCGCTCGAACTGACGGACCGCATGCCGCGTGAAATTTTTCAAGAATGGCGCGAGGAACAAACAGCCCTCAAACTAAAACTCGAAAAGCGCTTCGTCTATGCAAAAGCCTTTTTAAGGCGCTTCAACGAAGAAGGGATTCCTGTCGTTATTCTCAAGGGAACAGGACTCGCCCATCAAATCTATAAAAACCCCTTCTACAAAAAGAGCAACGACATCGATATCCTGATCCAGCCCCGCGACCTTCCAAAAATCTACGAGATTTACGAGGGATTAGGATTTGTCCCATTTGGAGAGCGAGTAAAAAAAGATAAGAAGACACAAGAAAAGGTAGCGTGGCATGCGACACCTTACGTGAGTCTTGATCTTTCCCTCGTCGTGGGAACTCAGTGGGGAATCAAAACCCTACTCGGACCCTACAAAATCGATTACGACAAACTGTGGAAGCGTGTGGAGCCGCTAGACTTCCAAGGCGTTCCTGTAAAAATACTCGCTCCAGAGGACACGTTCTTACACCTCTGCCTCCACCTCGGATACTTTAAGACCCACCTGAAGGACCTTGGCGACATCGTCAATCTCCTTCGTTTCCACCGAGATCGCTTCGATTGGAAATATTTCATACAAACTGCGATTGAATCGAACGCTTCAAGCCACGCGTATCAGGCGCTCTATCTCGCGAACAAACTCTGTCCTATGCCTGAAATTGAGCCCGCACTTGAGAAGTTTAAACCTCTCACTTGGCCGCACTATCGACGGGGCGTTGAACAGAAAACGCGCTCTATGGATGACTTT
>CAYOJT010000201.1:4823-5775 GCA_964404365.1 uncultured Bacteriovoracaceae bacterium | reverse complement strand
AAATTGCTTTCAAGTATCTCGCAGAGATTTTCTTCCATCCTGAGTTTCCACAAAGTCGACAGAAAAGTCAGAAACGGCAGCGGCATGAATAGCGAAATCGTACCGGTGCTCCGATAGCTCTGCGTGAACCTTTGAGGCCAGGTCTTCACAACTGGTATAAGTCGCGACCTGCAAATTTTCTGGGCGAAACTTTGAACTCTGGGAAAGAAGAAGCTTCACGTGATGTCCGCGTCTTGAAAGCGCTTCGGCTAAACGCACACCCGTTTCGCCCGTGCTCATATTGGTAATCGAACGAACTGCATCGATCGGTTCAGATGTACCCCCAGCAGTAATCAGAATCGTTTTCGGTATTGAGGTACGGAAATATTTTTCAATTCTGAGGAACATTTCCTCCGGTTCAAGCAAACGGCCCTCACCTTCTTCTCCACAAGCCATGCGGCCGCTCCCACTCTCCGAAACCGTCACCCCATACCGCTTAAGCTTCTGAAGAGCCTCTTGGGTAGCAGGGTGTGCGAGCATGGAGGGGTTCATCGCGGGCGCGACCCAATATGGTTTTTTAAAATCGTGGGCGAGAAAAAGCGTACCGACCAGATCACTTCCATCGCCTGAGGCTAATCGATTCAGCGTATGAGCGGTTGCTGGATAGACAAGCGTAAGGTCAGCCCAGCGAGCATAATCGATATGGGACATTGCGTGACCTGACTCAAAATTTGAGTCTAAAACTTTTTCACGCGTGAGTCCCTCGAAAGTCATCGCTCCGACAAACTGATGAGCCGCTTTCGTGAAGACGGTACGCACTTCGTAACCGGCCTGTACCAAGCGAGAAGCAAGGTAGGGTGCTTTGTAAGCAGAAATAGAACCCGAAACTTTCAGGAGGATTTTAAATTTCGCGCTCACAAAATCGCCTCCGATGTTCGTTGAGGGTTTCGCCGATTCAGTGTCGTGTGGGCAT
>CAYOJT010000201.1:0-4813 GCA_964404365.1 uncultured Bacteriovoracaceae bacterium | reverse complement strand
CGCCTCGACACCGATCAGGCGAACGCCTTCGAGCCAAGCTGCCACAAATCGACGTCCATTTTTTTCTTCGAAATACTCAACTTCAAATCCGAGTCTCTGTAGCTTTTCTCTACCCTCTGAAGGAGAACTGGCTGAAAGAAGAGTTTCATAAATCGCAGCCGCACGTTCCTTACCGGAATCACTGAGCCTCATATTTCGAGAACTCATCGCAAGCCCCGACTGCTCACGCGCCGTCGAACAAGGCACGATCTTCGTTCTCATGAAAAAATCGCGAGCCATATCTCGGATGAGAGAAAACTGCTGAAAATCCTTTTCGCCGAAATAGGCGGAGTCCGCCCGGACGAGATTCAATAACTTCATCACCACTGTCAGCACTCCCTCAAAGTGCCCTGGCCGAAATTCTCCGCAGAGCGATTTCGAAAACTCCTTCTCCCGCACTTCGAATCGATATCCTTCCGGGTAGATCACTTCCGGGTTTTCCGGATAGAAGATGACATCCACGCCCGATGTCCGAGCGACCTCGAGATCAGCTGCCCAGGTATGCGGGTATTTCTCAAAATCCGAAGCCTGATTAAATTGTGTGGGATTTACGAAAATCGATAGAACGACGAAATCATTCTCTCGGCGTGCACGCTCAAGTAAACTCGCATGTCCGGCATGAAGCGCACCCATCGTCGGCACGAAACCAACTTTTAACCCCGAAGCTACGGATTCGCGCCAGATATTAAAATCAAGAATCGATCGAAGGACTTGCATGAATGAGCCCCCCCTGCTTTTTTATTTTCGCCTCACTACGTGAAGCTTCCGATTCATAGCTCTCGCTCGGAGAAGGGAAATTTCCACTCAAGACGTCGTTGTGAAAATCACTAAACGCCTTTGTGAATGCGGCATGAGCGTCGAGATACTTTCTCAGGAACTTGGGCTTGAATCCGGGATCAAAACCCAGAAGATCTTGGAGGACGAGGACCTGACCGTTTGTTCCGGAACCCGCTCCAATTCCTATGGTCGGAATCGTAAGCGACTGGGTGATTTTTTCTGCAATCGAGCTCGGAACACATTCGAGCACCAGAGAAAACGCACCACACTTTTCAAAAAATCGCGCATCGTTTCTGAGGCGATCTTGTTCTTCCGTGGTCTTTGCTTGAACCTTCATGCCACCAAAGGCGTTCACAAATTGTGGAGTCAGGCCCAGGTGGCCCATGACTGGGATACCGGATTTTACGAGGTGTCGAACGATCTCCTCGTTTCCTTCGATTCCCTCGATCTTTACGGCGTGCGCGCCGGCGCGGAGAAACTCTCCAGCAGCCTCCACTGCAGGCACAAGACCTTTACGAACAGAAAGGAATGGCATGTCTGCGACGATAAATTTTGACTTTGCTCCTCGCGCGACAGCGGCCGTGTGAGCAGCAATCATTTCAACTGTCGCATGAACAGTCGAATCATACCCATTCATGACCATCGCAGAACTATCGCCCACAAGGATCACATCAATAGGAGATGCGTCTACGATGCGAGCAAAGCTCGAGTCGTAGCAGGTGATCATTGAAATTTTTCCGCCCTCCAGCTTTCGCCTCTTGAACTCAGGTACGGTGATCATTTTCTTTCTCCTTCTGCACTCTTTTCGAGATGAACGAATCCATCGCGGAATAAACTTTTTTTAAGTCGTCGCCTTCCAGCGCTTTCAAATGCTTTTCAATGGTTTGGATGTCGCCTCGGACGCGAGGTCCGGTGAACATGGAGGATGGCGAACTCGATTTGAAGGCATTCTCTAAAACTTGCGTGAGATAAGGCCGAGCTGCCTCACGCGGGATTCCGAGTTCATTTTCCATTTTCTCAAACGCAGATGCCCAGAGTGCGAGCGGAAAGTTTCCACAGATGACTGCAAGCGCGTGGTAAAGTGAGCGATCGAGTGAAGGGAGTCGGTAAAACGGATTTGAAAGATGCGGAAGTCTATCAAAAGGCGCACCTTCGGAAATGAATAGCGGAATGCGCTCGTAAGTTTCCAAGCGATACAGTTCAGGCCCGAAAGTGTAGAGCGGATGGACGCCGATAGCCTGGTCTGTTTCTAAAACACCTGACGCATGAAGAAGAATGGGCGTCTGTTCTCCCAAGACTTCTCGAATGCGACGAGCAACGAGATCAATTGCCGAATCTGAAACTAAAATCCAAACATGGGTCGGCGCTGTCTTTGGGTCCTTGAAACGCTCGAAGAAGGAATCGCTCAGTTCACGCGAGTGATCCCAAGTCCAAAAATTGAGATCCAAGAGTGAAAAGTAGTGTGCAAAATGGCGCGCGGTTTTTCCGCGTCCGATGAGAGCATAGCGTGAGATGTGAGGTACCTGTCGCATGGATCAAGTCCTTTTCGTTACCTGAATCGTGTCTCGAAGCTCTTTCAAGGTCCACCTTTAATATAGCGGAGCTGAGAGGCACGCCGATCACTTTTAACCATCGGAAAACATTACTTTATTTTATAAAAAGGTTTAATTGACTTAAAAACTCAACTTTTATATAACCCTGTCTCGACTCGATCGCGCTGTCCGTTTGAACCCCAGCCTGACTACCGGGTCACGAAATTAGGTTTTATGCTGTTTCGCGCACACACCGCTGCTTTTGTTTTCATACTCTTCTGTGGATTCAATTCACTGAGCGCTCACGCAATCCCACGGAAGATCGAATGTTCGGTCGATTACACAAAATCGAAATTTCAGGCCGTCGACTTCAACGGCTTCAAGAGCATCTCGATGGATTTCTTTGCACCCCAGGCAGCAGACGCCAAGGTCCTCCACGCAGGATCACCGGCTCTCACCGCTGCTCGCGTCTATTCGAACTCCGGTGGACGAGAGGCAGAATCGTTTTACTGGTACGAAAGTTTTAATGACCGCTATTCCACAGAAAAAAGCGGAAACATGGTCCTTGAGCGCCACTCGGCGGACGCGATCGAACTTCATAAAAATCTGATCGACAAGACTTGGACTTTGAAAAAAGTGACCTACTGGGTTCAAGGACTCAGCGCGGGCTGCCAGCCACGTGAAGATGCCTATTGTGATGATGGTAGCGACGTTGTTGCTGAAATTTCCGGCCTCAACTGCACGGATGATTACGATTTGATTGTGAATGACCCAGCTGCGACCGAGGAACTCATTAAATCAGATCCTTGCCACGGCGGAAACTAAAAGGAACCCTCCATGAAAACTCTACTCAGCTGTATCTTAGCCATCGGCCTACAAACGATCGCATTTGCCGACGACGGATTGAAAATCGTTTGCAGTTTTGAAGTCGTTCAAACGAATCCTAACAAAACCACCGAGGTTGTTTCCGGTAAGGACGTAGATCTCACCGTTCCAGGTCTTCCTGGCTTGGTTGTTCTTGGAAAAACGAGTGCATTCCGTCTCGACAGCATGATGAATAGTAAAGGTGATGGCTTCACGATTGGACTTTGTGACACTCGCCATCCAAGCCAACGCACGAGCTGCACGCTTGTGGATTATTCAGGTGCACAAATTAAGCTCGACGGTAAGACCGAACTCGGCTTTCACTTCGCCAATGAAGAAATCATGGCGAAAGCTTTCTGCACACATCAGGCGGAGTAATTTAATCAATGAGCCATCGGCGGTACGCCGCCTGAGGGTTTTCCACCGGCTTGACCTTGGCCCGGTTCTGCTGCGACTTGGATCACATCAAAGTCGAGAAGAGCTTCGCCTTCTTTTTGTCCGCCGCCGTTCACCCACGACATGACGAATCGGTGGGATCCGAATTGCATAACCGGAAATCCGCCGAGGCGGAATACGGCTTTCAATCTCTTCTGCTCTGCAGGAACACGGAGTTCCCCATTACCGATCATGGACTGCTTTCCGTCCGGAGTGAGGATGTGGATAAAAACTTTCCCGTCGTAGGCCATGGCGTTCTTCTTTTCCAAACAGATCGTCAGAACTAGCGATTGCATGTGGATGGGAAGCTGGGGAGTGCGGACTTCATCCACAACATCAAAAACAGATAGACTACCGGTTTGCTGATCGACCGATGCCGATAAGCTCAGGGCCGCGAACGAAAGTTTCATGCTCATAGGATTTAGACCTTACGCGCTCTTGCGCTTCTTCGCACGTGAAGAAAAGGAGTTTTGAGTCTCCTCGAGTAAACTTCCTAAAATCAGGCTCACTGCTGACAATTCCTTGACGGTTGGACTTGGGACTGCTTTCCAAGTTTCTTCGATTTTATCCGCAACAAACCGGAAAGATGCGCCAAAGGCGTAGGTCGCTTTTAAGGCTTCCTGGGTGCGTTTGAAGCGCTCTTCAAATGCCGTATGAGAAGATGCAAGTTCCTGTTCACAAGCCATGAGGAGTTCATACAAGGACTCAAGATCGGTGGTTTTCACCTGTGAAACGGCCTTAGAAATCACGGGACGAAGGAGCGCGCCAATCGAGATGACATCCTCGATATCCTTAAACGTCGGGCTACGTTTATTCGTTTTCTCTTCAAACTTTTTCACTTTATTTGGCATCAGAAAAGCACCCCTCACCCCGCTTATCGGCGAAAATCGGCTCCGATTTGAGGTTTAATACCTAGAGATCCGTGGACGGCTTCCGCTTCTTTTTGAAGAATTCCGTCAGAATTTTTCCGCAGCGGTCGTCCGCTTCATAAAGAACCTCAAACCGGTGGTTCGTCCTTTGATCCTCATGAAGACGGTAACCCAGTGAGAGTGCCCCCCCTTTTGGATCCTTAGCCCCATAGGTGATTTTTTCGATTCGCGCTTGCTGGGAAGCCGCAAGACACATGGGACAAGGTTCAAGCGTAACGACGAGCTCGCAGCCCTCTA
>CAYOJT010000200.1:0-5776 GCA_964404365.1 uncultured Bacteriovoracaceae bacterium | reverse complement strand
ATCGTAGATGGTGGTTTTCGTTCCCGCGAGACGATCGAAGAGTTTCAGAGCTTTTTGAACGTCCGCGTCCGCTGGATCAGCCTTTTCGGCCTCGGGGAGCACTACCTGTGGTGGGTAGCAGGCAGCGAGTTCCGCATCCGCGACGCCAGTTGCCGGAACCAGGAAGTTTTTTGTAATCCGTTGCAAATCCGGATTGATTTTCGGTTGATCGGCTTTGCCACAGTCATTTGTGGTGCCGCCAGCTCTCGCTGCAACGCAGACACCCTTCCAATCTGTGGATGCATTATTGTATGCGAAGAAAAGTTGAGCTCGTGCAGTTCCACCCGCTTGGAAGTAATCGACTCTTAAAGGGTAGGGGCGATTTGCTTCGAGTGAGAGGCTCGGTGATCCCCAAAAGCGCTCGTTCTGAATGTTGTAGGAGGGCCCATCGATAATGTGATTCCCATCGAGGATGACTTTGATGCCGTCATCAGAGCAGCTACAGATGATATAGTTTCCTGTTTTGGGTGGGACGAAATAACCCGTCCAGCGAATGGCGTAGTTGTCGTTGGAACCGAGGGCAGCAATAGGCGGAGTTCCGCCGCCAGGGATATCGATGTTAATTTCCGAGACCGCTCCGCTTTGAACTTTCGAAGAATTAACTGTGAACGCGTTATCTTTCACGGGCGTTACGCCGACCTTATAATATTCCGTGCGAAGTCCAGTCCCACCTTCAGCGTGGAAAGTTTGAGCGATGCTCGTGATCTCATCTTTATTCAGCGAGCTGACTGGGCAGCCAAAGAGCGTGGTGGTGTAGGCCACGACCGCGAGATGCGTGAGTGCACGATTTGTGACGAGCTTCTTTTTGAAAGACATAGCCCTGGTTCCCCCCGGAACACAAATTAACGAACGCCTGAATATCCAGATTACCGTATTGTTAAGGCTAAAAAATGAGTCAAAGTAGACCCATCAAAGAATTTTTTCAAAATCCGAAAAATATGTGTCCAAGTCCACAGT
Organism: uncultured Bacteriovoracaceae bacterium; assembly: GCA_964404365.1. GTDB lineage: Bacteria > Bdellovibrionota > UBA1018 > UBA1018 > UBA1018 > JACMQW01. The sequence goes on along the minus strand of CAYOJT010000200.1, from coordinate 4,780 downwards.
ATGAGCTAGCGCATGTGTGTACCTTCGGACACAGGCGTCCGATAAAAATGAAAATGAAAAAGCCGTGCGAAATCAGTTTCGCACGGCTCGAGTTGGCAAACTTGGACACGAAAAATTTTACTGACTGTCGGGTGATGCAGCGGCCGCATTTTCCGTTGAACCAGTCGGAGGCACTGTACCGTCTCCGTTTCCGCGTTCCGCATCATTGTGTTTTTTGCGGTAGATGTTTTTGCTAGCGCGATCCTGCGCCTTTTCAATTCGATATTTCTCGCGATTCGTGACTGTACCGTCAGCTTCGGCGCGATTTTCCATTCGGCGGATATGGCGCTGCTGCTTTCGGAGCTTCATCGCCTCGCCGGTTGTTAATTCGCCTGACTTTACCCCTTCGTGGATCCGCGCATGTTGGCGGGCTTGGCGGTTATCGCGCCGAGCAGCTTGTGCTTCGGTGCCGATAGAGATGAGGAGTACAAAGGCGACGATAGACTTCATTAAGGTTTTCATGGAGGCATCCTTTCAATTCGGGAAAGCATCTTCCCAAAGCTTCATGGTGTATAAACGGCAGGATTTGGGAAAAGTTTCAGGAATATCATTCTTTTTATTTCACTTTTCATAAACCCTTGTAAATATTAGCATTTTAAAATCATAATTCACTCTGAAACTTTCCGTCCTGTCGCCCGTTTAAAGAGAAGAAACTTCGGGTTGGATCACGGAAACAGAAGGACGACGCATTGAAAACGCCCACTGACTCTGCTGATGCCGCATGGATGTTGAAAGCCCGGACGGGGGACCGTGAGTCCTTCGGGCTCATCTTCGAAAGGTATAAGAATCCGGTTATGGGTTATTTGAAAACGATCTTACAAGATGACCGGATCGCAGAGGAGCTCACTCAAGAGACCTTCCTTCGCGCATTCCGAGCACGTGAGTCGTATGAACCGAAAGCGAAAGTGAGTACCTGGCTCTTTACGATCGCAAGAAACGCTGCTTTCGATTACCGAGCAAAGAAAAAGGAATATGTTCTCCAATCGTTTGAGAACGAGGAGGGTGACGAATTCGATCCGATTGATCAGCTCGAGTCGCCCACGCCAGATAGTGAAACTCAACTCTTAAATGAGACGGATCGGAAGCGGGTAGAAAACTGCCTCGCAGAACTTCCAGAAAAACAAAGAGAAGTCGTTAGCCTTCGTATTTTTTCCGACCTGAGCTACGAAGAAATCGCCCGAGAAGTACAACTACCGCTCGGAAGCGTAAAAACTCAGCTTTTCAGAGCAAAAGAAAAACTGATCGCGTGTTTTCGGAAGGGAGGACATGAATAATGAAAAATAAACGCATGACCTTCTTTGACCGTGTGTCGGAAAAAGTTGAGACCCAGATTTCGAATCCAAATTTCGATCGTGAGTTTTGGAAAAAGTTTGATCATGAATTTGGCTCTCAAGAGCCGCAGAGAGCTCATCAAAAGGCTCATCAAAAGAAGGAGCGGTGGTATTCTGCCCTTCAGACCTTATTCATCGGAGAGAGCGTTCTTTATCCTCTCAGTGCGTTGGCGGGTCTTCTTATTGTTTTTGGTATTTTCACGCGAATGCCTGTCGAAACCGGAAGAGGTAACGAACTGTTAGCAGCCCTTGAATGGAGCGAAGGTACCGCGATCGCACAGGATCTCGAACTTTTCGAAGACGTAGAATCGGATGATCTGATACTCACAGCGAGCGACGAAGATTGGGAGGTCCTTTTAAATGAAAATGAAACTTAAGTCCTGGATATTTCTAATTGTGTCGGGGATTTGTTTTGCCGCCGAGTCGACGGATGCAGAAATCCTCAAGGATCTCGATTTTTTTATGTCGGTAGATATGGTCGGAAACGACGCTGCAATGGACGATGCGGAAGGTGATTTTATTGACGAAGCGGGAACGGACACTTCGTCGCCACAAGTCGGAAATCCGATTCGAGGAGCCTCAAAATGAAAACGCTGATCTTTAGTTTAATCTTGTTATCGGGAGCCTCTGTTCTAGCCACTCAAGCCTTTTCCGATGAGCGTCCTCAGTCACAGACGAGTGTGCCGGGAACGAATACTCTTTCTCCCGAGCAGCGCTGGAATGCATTGAGTGAGTCCGAGAAGAACCAGATTCGTGAAAATTATAAATCTTGGAAAAATCTTCCGGAGGAAAGAAAAACAGAGCTCAGAAGCCGATTCCGTAGATTTCAGTCCATGAGCCCGGAGATGAAGGAGCGCATTCGGACCCGTTATCAGCGCTTCAAGGCGTTGCCACCTGAAAGGCAAAACCAGCTTCGCGAAAGATTTCGCGAGTTCAAAAAACTCCCTGTCGAGGAGCGCCGAAAGCGCCTTCAGCTGATGCGCGAGCGAAGAATACAGAGGCGACAGGATCGGCATGAGATTCGAAAAGAGCGTCGTGAAATGCGACGCGAACGTCGGAAATCCTGGAGATGAGATCGATGAAGTTCACAAATTTGATCGTGCCATTCGTTTTATGCGGCGGAATGGGAATCGTTGAAGCGGCCGAGCCTGTAGAAGGGCAGGACATAAAAAACGAGACGAAGGAATCAACAAAACGGAAAAGTAAGGTCCAGTTCTCACTTTTTTCCGGAAGAGATGAATTCCGTGAGTCGGAGCTTTCGGCCGTTATTGGCCTGGATGCGATTTGGGCACTGACCGGTGCACTTGGGGTAGAGAAAAGTGCAGGAACTCGAACTGCAAGTTCATTTGCTCTGGGAACGAACGCGAAGCTGAGCCCAGATTTTGATGCCAATATTTCTATCAGTTCCCGACGTGAGCCTGAATCCGTCGTTGCGCGTGGTCTGACGATGGGAGTGAACTGGAATTTTGCGTCTCTCTGGGGAGCCGAACTTGCGTCAGAGATCGGAATCCAGTCGACGTTTATGCGCTACAAACAGGATCAGGGCACCCACACTCGGGTCCGTGACGGCGGCATATCCCAAAATTCGCTAGTCCTTTCTTTCTCGCAGGAATTTACTGAGAAGTGGGCTTTGAACACGAGCTACACGGCTTACGGATTAGGAGGCGCGAACGCTGCGGAACTTTCTCGAGCGATTGGGAGTCGCCCGAACGTCAGTCCGGGTTTCTTATCCGTCGTGGAGGGATTTCCGAAGCGAGCCTACGGAATCGGAAGTGATTATCAACCCGAAGAAGATTGGTCACTCGGGGTCCAATTATTTAGGACCGACTATTACGATGGAAGCCATGGCCGAGGGCTATCCCTTTCGAGTCATTTTGATTTGAAAAAGGAGTGGGGTGCAGGAATCGGCCTGTCGGGTACACGAAATGATACTACGGAACAAAAAAGCGCTTTGCTTGAACTGAGCGTGAGTTATCGTTTCTAAAAATTAGTGTGTGATGAGCGGCGTCGACTAAACCGCGTTAGACTTTAAGATAAAGTCGATGATGATCTTGATCGCCGCTGCTAAGAGAACTGCCCTAAATAACCAAAAAAAGAGCTTCGGCGGAATTCGATCCAGAAGTTTAACTCCGAAGCGCGTCCCTAAAATCGCACCCGAACAGAGCACGAGAAATGCGAGCACCTGATTCTGCATTCTCCAGCCGAGATAGAGAAAACCCGCAAGCTTCGCTGCGTGATTAAAAGTCTGCATTGCCGCTTGATTGGCGATCGTCTCTTCTTTTGATCCCTTTTGCGTGAGTACGAAGACACCTAAAAGTAATCCCGTCGCTCCGACGAACATGCTGATTGCGCCGATGAATAAACCCACGAGGATGAAACCATTTCCTCCCACTTGGATTGAGGGAAGCTTTTTAGGTTTAAGGAGTTCATACAAAACGTAGATCGCAATGAGGAGCGCCGGATAGCGATCGTCGTGAATTTTTCCGAGCAGGTAAGTGCCGATGACCACGCCTACGATCGATCCAATCATGAATCGAACGAACTGAGGTTTGTGGACGTGTTTACGCAGCATCCACATCCGGGTTGCATTACTGACAAGTTGGTTTGCTGCGTGAAGGGGAATGAGTTCTCGGTATCCGTAGAAAAGAGCGAGAAATGAGAGAAGTACAGTACCGCCAGCCATGCCGACGGTAGCAGAGATGATACTGGTGAGCGCGCTCACCACAAAAAAGAGACCGAGGATCATGGGGCTCATGAGGCCTAAGAATAGCGCAGGTACCGCTAGAATTCCTAGTATTGAGCCTGAAAAAGAAAACACCGCTCAAGGAAGGGTATGGTCCGTACCCATCGCTGAGCGGTGTTTTTGAAGTCATCACTGAATATTTACGAATTGAAGGACATAGGAAAAGAAGCACAGAAAAAGAAGAGTTTTAAAAAACGGGTAGCGGTATTTCTTAACGAGATTGTACATGGTCAGTCTCCTCGGATCTGAAGAGAGCAATCCGCGTGCCGACCGCAGGACGCGAGCAAAGTGATTCGAGACCGATTTTAAGAGCGGAGAATAAATCCCCAGTGTCGAAATCATAATCGCTGGTGTTCAACCGGCCCCGAAAAAGAGCGAAAAACAGCGAAGTTGTTGACCCAATTCGAGTCAACACGCAAGCTCGTGGTTTCTTTTGCAAGCGGCAAAGCCGGAAGCAAAAGAAATCACGAGCGCAGCGCTGACTCCCAATTGGATTCATCACTTCCGAAACACAAAGGGCCCACTCGTGAAACGAGTGAGCCCTTTGTGTTTCGAAAATGGTGGAGACATGGGGAGTCGAACTCCTGACCTATAGCTTGCAAAGCTACCGCTCTACCAACTGAGCTATGTCCCCACACGTTGTTCGAGTTATCTTTAGTAAATCAAA
>CAYOJT010000199.1:0-5788 GCA_964404365.1 uncultured Bacteriovoracaceae bacterium | reverse complement strand
ATCGGTTTCCGCGGCGAGATATTTCGTCGCTCCGGATGGGAACGACGGAAATCCCGGAACCTACTGCGCCCCATTCAGATCGTGGGACAAGCTTTCCAGCGTCATGGTAGCCGGTGACCGAGCGTATATTCGGGGTGGAACCTATCGAGTTGGAAAACCGGCGAACGTCAACGCGCGCGTTGAATTTAAAAATCTCTTAGGAACGGCCGCTTTGCCGATTCAGATTTGGGCGTATCCAGGGGAGAAGCCGCTTGTGAGCCTAGAAGACGTCGTTTACACCGGTTCACCCCAGGGACTGCTCCTTTCTAACAGTCACTACGTGCATTTGAAGGGACTGCGGGTGACGAACCTCCCGCAACGTGTCGGATATACTCCTGCTGGCTTGGTGGTTGAGAATTCGACTCACAATACACTTGAGCTTCTCGAGGTGGATCACATCGGCGGATATGGTCTTGCGCTGAACAATGGCGCTTACGATAACCTCATTAAGAACTGTGATGTGCATCATTTCGCCGATCCGCTCAGCGGAAACCCTTGGGGTGGAGCGAACGGATTTAATATCACGGGCTATGTAGATGCGACTCGAAACGTGATTGACGGCTGTCGAGCTTGGTGTGGATCCGATGATGGTTATGATCTCTTTGGGACTAACGGGATCGTGACGATCAAGAACTCTTGGTCGTTTTGGAATGGATACGAATGTTTAGCGGATGGAACCCGAATCGCAAGAGGAGATGGGGTGGGATTCAAACTGGGACCAACTGCGTCGGACGCGGTTCGCCTCAGTCTCACGCGGATTATTCAAAATAATCTTTCTTTTGAAAACCGCTATGCCGGATTCGATCAAAATAGCGGTCGAACTCTTTTTCACGTTTACAATAACACTTCATTTAAAAACGGTTCATTCGGATATTTCTTTGGTCACGATCTAGGGATTCCACAAGTCTTTAGAAATAATATTTCATTCCAAGATCCAACGAATTGGGGCGATGACATCACGGGGTCCAATAATACTTGGAATGGCCTTGTTACGGTCAGTAGTACTGATTTTCAGTCGCTCAGTTCCATCGGGGCGGACGGGCCACGACAGGCTGATGGTAGCTTACCGAATTTGCCCTTCATGAAGCTCGCACCAGGATCTGATCTCATCGATGCAGGTACGAACGTAGGACTACCGTATAACGGTGGTAATCCAGACATGGGGTGTTTTGAGAGCAATTAGCACCGTTCTAGAAGTGAACGGCTCTCTTGTATTCAGGCGACTGGCCTTAGGAGAGATTCCACGATTCAAGGACTTTAAAACGACCGTCCGTGTGGATTGCGTCCAGGGTGAATTTTGGATTGTAAGCCCTTCGTTTCAACAAAAGCTGAATGGTTGGTGATAATTTACCCTCTACTGAAAGCGCAAAGGGTGTCGCAAGATCGAGACTTAAACCATCGCCCACGACGATATTCGGCTGTTCTTCTTCTAGAACATTTCGGTAGGTCGGACGATCGCTGAAGATCTCGAGTTTTCCGATGGAGATTTTTTTTGGCGTGCGACTGAGTTCGAACTTACGAGCTCCGCCCCGGAACCCGAAATTTGGTCCCTCGTGGATTCCCTGTCGATCGAAGAAGGTTCTCAGTTTCTGCGGATCGGAATTTGAAACCACGCGAACTTGATGGCCGCTTGAAATCCAGTTCTTCACTTGATTGACGGCTCCTGAATCCACGTGGGGTCCGCCCTGTGCCTGGATTTCCACGTTCATCATTTGAAAGGCGCGATTACAGAGTTCGAGAAAGCTCTGAATCCCGAGTTTTGTGCGAGCTTGATTAAGCCCGGTGTGTGTTGAATTTGCCCACGCATCTAATACGTCTCCGATTCCAATTCCTTCAATGAGAGGATCCTCAGGCCCGAACGCACTTAAGCGACCTTCTGAGCGCCAGCCATGAGAAAAGGGGGCGGCATAAACCTGCTCGCGCGCTTGAGAAATGACTTCGCGGGCTTTTTCCGGTCCGAACTGCCCCTCGGTCGCGAGAAGGTCGCTAAAGATCTCGGTGCAGCGTTTTCCTTCCAGGGTGGGATCGGTAAATACTCCATCGAAATCCATTAAAATTTTCATACGGCCTCCCTACGCGCTTTCATCTCACTCTTATAAAGGAGCGCCACTGCCGCGAAAATAAGAAAAAGCGACGCCCAATCTGCCCGACCCGGAAATTCGCCGTGAAAAAATGCCCAAGTGACAAGCGTCGCAGTTGTTCCGGCGATGAGGGATGTGAGTCGATTTGCTAGCCCCGCAAAAGTCGCCGTTCTTCCTCTGAGCATAAAAATAAACACGGAGAAGAATGCGACCATCCCATACGCAAGACCCGATACTCCTGCGCTCTTCCATGCGGAGTGGGGAGCAGTGAACGCGAGGACGTATTTTCCAAGAAAGGATTTCGCGTCGTCGCTTGAGCTTAGGTGAAAAACTACGACCCCCACAATGGCCATAGTGAGTGAGGCAGAGATCTGTTCTGCGGCGAAGAAGGCGCGGTTATCGATCGCCGCAGTGTGACCCGCTTGGTTCTTAAAATAGTTCATGATGTAGAGGCGGAGGAAATAGGAGAAGAGGTAGATTCCGAGAATCGAAAGAACGAGTGGAGAGGAGAGGAATTCGAAATGTTTAGAAGTATTTCCCGAGCCCATGACAAGCGCGATGAGGGGTTTCAGACTCAAGGCTCCGAGCGACACGAGTACGGCCGCGTTTTCTTCCCACGTGACTTTCTTTTTCAGATGTCCCTGCCAAATTAAAATCTGGTCCACTGCGCGACTGACAATCAGGACGCCTGCACGCATGATCACCATCGCGACCATCACTGAAATGGGCATGGCGAAGAGGAGTGTCGTTGCTGGAATGATAAAGGCAGTGCACATTCCTGAAATAATGATGACGCCCAGTTCGCGTCGGTGTTCGGACCAGTTTACGCGTTTAATCCAGCCGGCTACGAGTACGACCGCGACACAAAACAGACTCGACGCAATCGTGGAGTAGACGAGGTACTCGACGTCGTTCATCCCAGCGAAGCCTTTGTCGGCTGGACTCGTGAACCATTTCACTGCGACGCCGGTGATGACGTAAGAAAAGAAATAGCCGCTACAAAGTTTTAAGAGCGTGTTCATTCTTGCGCCTGCGCCTGAGAGTTTACGAGTAGGAGCGTTAGGCGGAGTAGCGCGGCTAGCTGCATTTGAATCATGGTTCTATTCATATGACCTGTCCCCGAATTCAGCAATGCCGCTGCTTAGCCTCCCGGCGCGCTCAATGGGATCTCTTTTGGCGAATGAAGAGTGAGATGCGCCGCGCTATCATGCGGCAAAAAACTCCGCGTGGTTGGGGCGTTGAAAATCCTTCGCGTTCGTCCCACAATAGAGAAATGAGAAAATTTATTCCGTTTCTAAGCCCGATCGTTATTTCTACTGCATTCATTTCAGGTTTCGCGTTTGCTGCAGATCAGACTGCAGTTAAAGCTGCGACGAAGACTGGCGCAGGGAGCACGGGAAGTCATGCGGCACCTGCGGCCGCTGCATCCACAAAATCTACCGCAACCGCGCCCGTCCCTGAAGAGGATTCGGCCCTCGATACTGTTTCTGAAACAAAGACTCCGGCTGAGGAGCAGCCTGCTCCGGCGCCCAAAAAAACCCAGGCTGCGGAAACGCCTTCGGAATCTTCATCTGAGTCGAAATCGAGCGAACGGGCATTCAGATTGGGGCCTGCGGTAGCGGTCGCGATTCCGCACCCACTCAACGTCGGGCTTGAGTGTAAACTTTATAACTGGGCCGGGTTTGCTTTTGATTATGGATTCCTGCCCTCAATCACGATTAGTAATGTCTCGGTCAAGATGAACTCCTGGGATGTCCGCGCGAGACTTTTTCCGTTTCAAGGTGCGTTTTTCTTGGGTGTCGCCTACGGAAAACAAGACCTGACTGGAACTCGTTCCGAGAACATCTTGGGAACGGCTCAGACGACGACCATGAAAATTTCGACGACGACGCTCACTCCTCACATCGGATGGAGATGGGGTTCGAGATTTGTCTGGGGATTTGATCTCGGTGTTCAGCTCGCTCCAAGTCATAAGAACACTCTCACGACGACAGCGAGCGCCGGTCAGCAGTCGGATCCTGCTTACACAAGCGCAGTGAACGATCTGAATAAGGTCGCAGATGATATCGGCTCAGCGACTCTGCCGTTCATTACTGCGCTTCATTTTGGATTCATGTTCTGAGGCAGGTCGATCACGCGCCAACGTGTCGCGCGTGACACAGGTCTCTTTATCCTGACTATTTAAACTCTCGAATCGGATCACGACCTTAAGCTCGCAGCGACGTGGCATATCGCATGCGATATCTGGGTATGGGCTCATGTGGAGCCCAATCAGCCCACGAATAAGGAGTATCCATGAATTTGTTTTTTCATCGCGCCGGTTTGCTTTCCGCATCCACGCTCTATTTAGTTACGCTCGCCGCGTGTGGCGATAGCGGAACAGCCGCAAGTAAGGCGACTGATCTGACTCAGAAGGAGTCATCCACCTCGCTCTCTCTGACTGTTACGAACGCATCAAGCGAAGATTGTGAAAATGGCGGTCGCGTGAATCATTATTACGTCGACTCAAATTCGAATAGCATGCGCGATGAAAATGAACCGATCGTGAATGAATACGCGATCTGTAATGGAGAAAAGGGCCAGGACGGAGTCGCGGGTGAGAAAGGCGAAGCCGGAGTGGCTGGTCCTCAAGGTCCCCAAGGAGTTCAAGGAGTCGCAGGAGCGCAAGGTGCTCAAGGAATTCAAGGCGCCCAAGGTGTCCAAGGTGAAAAAGGCGACGCAGGAGTCGCGGGCGCTCAGGGAATTCAAGGCGTCCAAGGTGTTATGGGAGCTCAAGGCGAAAAAGGCGAGAAGGGTGCGGATGGCACTGCGATGATCGCTGAGGCTGGAGTCCCGACAGCGGAAGCCGGAAAAGATGGAGACACGTGGTTCGATACCCTCACTGCGATGATCTACAAGAAAGTTTCAGGCGCATGGCAGTTCGTCGTTCGACTCGTCGGACCGAAAGGTGATCAGGGAGATCGTGGAGAAATCGGCGATCGCGGAGAAAAAGGTGAAAAAGGTGATCAAGGAAATCAAGGAGATCAAGGAGATCGCGGTGAAAGCGGAATCGCAGGAACCCAAGGAGAAAAGGGTGAAAAAGGAAATCAAGGTGACAAAGGTGACAAAGGTGAGCACGGAATTGCTGGAGCACAAGGAGCGCGCGGAGAAAGAGGAGCAGATGGAAATTCAACGACCGCTGAAGCGCGCGTTCCAACAAATGAGGACGGCCATAACGGCGATACGTGGCTCGATACGAGCACTTCGATCCTCTACAAGAAAGTGGCTGGAAGCTGGGTCCCTGCTGGAAATCTGGTTGGCCAAAAAGGAATGGATGGCGCAAAAGGCGATCGCGGTGAGAACGGCGAAAAAGGAGAAAAGGGAGATCGCGGTGAGAATGGCCAAAAAGGAGAAAAAGGCGATCAGGGTGTTCAAGGTTTCGCCGGGATTCAAGGTCAGAAAGGTGACAAAGGCGACCAGGGCCTTCAAGGAAAGCAAGGGCTGCAGGGTCTTGCCGGCGCTCAAGGACTTCAAGGAGCAAAAGGCGATCGAGGCGATCAAGGTGCACAGGGCCGAGAAGGATCGCAGGGCTACAGCATCGCGTCCGTCACGCGTGATGCTTCGAACGAAGAGTGCGCAAACGGCGGTCAGGTCGTAGAGATGTGGCTCGACACGAACCAAAACGAAAC
>CAYOJT010000198.1:0-5821 GCA_964404365.1 uncultured Bacteriovoracaceae bacterium | reverse complement strand
ATCCGCGGACGAAGGAAGCTGAAGAGAAAAAATTCCGACAAAAATGACCAAGCCAATAAAGATTCGATTCCGCATTCGTACACCCAAAATACAGACCGCCTTCCTCCCGTTGCAACACAAATAACTGGGTGATACTTCTAAAGAATTCCCGGAAAGAATTAAAAATGAGAGAAAACACGCAACAGTACCGCCTTTTAAATTCAGCCGCCTACAAAGAAGCGAAAAAACGCTTCCTAGAAGTCATTTTGGATCAGACGGAAGAACTGGCTGCGATCCGCGGTCCTGCCTCGCCGGAAGTAAAAGTTCAATACGACAACTTCATCAAAGATTTCGCAAAGCGAAAAGGCCGCGACCAGTACTTCAATTACATGTCGAGCGGGATCGGTTCTGGACCCTATGTGGAACTCCTGGATGGCTCAGTGAAGATGGATCTCATCACGGGAATCGGCATTAATTTTTTCGGGCACTCGCATCCGGAGATCATGTCCGAAATTGCTGACATTGTTTCATCCGATACGATGCAGGGAAACTTGCAGCCTGGCTACGAAGCGGAGGAACTCATCCGAACCCTGCTCTCTCGAGTTGGTGAAAAATCACGATTGAAACACGCGTGGCTCTTTTGTTCGGGAACGATGTCGAACGAAACGGCGTTAAAAATTATCCGTCAGAAAAAATTTCCAGCGACACGGATTTTTGCGTTTAGCGAGTGCTTCGCGGGTCGCTCGACAGCGATGCAAGAAATTACCGACAACCCAAAATACCGCGAAGGTCAGCCCACGTATAACGAAGTATCTTACCTTCCGTTTTACGACCCAAAACTCTCACTCGATCAAAACGTGAGCGCCGTTGTGGAGAAAATGACTGCCGAGATGGCGGCGGCCACCGGTAAATTTGCAGGGATGATGCTCGAGCTTGTTCAGGGCGAGGGTGGAATTCGCTTTGCTCCTCGTGAATGGTACGTGCGTATCTTTGATGCCGCGAAGAAGGCTGGGCTCATGATCTGGTTTGACGAAATTCAAACTTTTGGCCGGACCGAAAGACTTTTCGCATATCAGCACTTCGGTTTAGATGAGTGGCCCGATGTCGTTACCATCGGAAAAATGCTTCATGCCTGCGCTTGTCTCTATACAGAGGAATTGAATCCAAGGGCGGGTCTAGTCGCTGGAACTTTCACGGGAAGTGCGGCTGCACTTAAAACTGGAAAGCGTGTTTTAGATGTTTTGAACGAGGGCGGCTACTATGGTCCAGATGGTAAAATCGCGCGGCTCTCGAAACGATTCGTGAACGGCCTTGAGAAACTCAAAACCGGCTCCTGCGCTGGACTGATCGGTGAAATCCGCGCGGTCGGCGGAATGATCGGTTTCGGTGTCTGGGGTCAAACGATGGATGACACGAAAAAATTTCTCATGCGGGCTTTCGACGAAGGTGTAGTCGCATTCTATGCGGGCCACGACCCTTACGTAGTCCGATGCCTCCCTCCATTTGGAGTCATGACGGAAAAACAAATCGACGAGGCGCTTGGTGTTTTCGAAAAGATCCTTTTGACGGAGAAAAAATGAGAGATTTCTTTGACGAGATTAAGCGCATTATTCGCATCAATTCCGTCACGGCAAACGGAAACGAAGAGCTCGCAAACTACCTTCACGACCAGATGCGAGCTCTCGGGATCAAAACCCAGCTTCAACACGTCACACACTCAATTGATGGCGTCTCAAAACGCCAATTCAACGTGATTGGTATCCTCGGTGACCCGCTCGTCGACAAAAAAACTAAAAAGGGCCTTCTGCTGAACACTCACCTCGACACAGTGGGCCCGGGGCTCCCGACAAATTGGACGGAGACAGGTGGGGATCCCTTTAATGCAACCATCAAGAACGGAAAGGTCTACGGTCTAGGTTCCGCTGATGTGAAAGTCGACTTTCTCTGTAAGTTGCGTGCAGTCGAAAAATTTAGAGAAAAGAAACTGAAACAGCCGATCTACTTAGTTGGAACGTGCGGTGAAGAAATTGGAATGTTCGGTGCGAGGTACCTGATCAAGTCTGGCGTTTTAAATCCACGATATGTGATCTGTGCGGAACCCTCTGACCTTTCTCTTATCTATGCGCATAAGAGCCTGAATATTTTTCGAGTGAACATCAATTATCAGATGGCAACCAAAGATGCGCGCGGGTTTAACCGCAAAATCTTGGTTGAGTCTTACGGGAAGTCTGCTCACGGAAGCTATCCCCACCTTGGAATCAATGCGATCCACCAACTCATTGACCTGATTCGTGACTCGATGGACCAGGGATATGAAATGAAGTTCACCCGGTTTGAAGGCGGAGAAACAGTGAATAAAGTAGCCGATCGCGCACTGACCGAACTGTATCTGACGGCTCACCAATTCGAGGATTATAAGCGGTTTTTAAAAGATCTCATCACTCAGACAGGAATGGAGTCGTCCTTCAAAGTCGAATCTTCGGGTTCCGATGACGTGGGAATCCAGTTCCTGCCGGACTCCGCGTTCGAATGCGCCACGCGGATCTCGGATCACTTCCGAAAGACCGCACATCAGTTCTCAAAGGTCACGGATTCCACCTACAACCCCCCACATTCCACGGTGAATTTTGGGCTCCTGAAACAGAACCAGAACGGACTCGAGATGCACTTCGATCTGCGAATTCTTCCCGACCAAGACGAAAGCTTGATCGAAAAGGAGATTTTGAAAGACGTCGAAGCGATCGCCGCTGAGTTTCCAAAATTAAATATTACCGCCTCGCGACTCAGAACGAACCCAGGTTTGAATATGACTCTCGAGCACGATTTCGTTCGAATCTGTAAGGAGTCCATGCAGGCCGCGAATATCGCACCAAAGACGGATAAAAAAGCCACCTCGACTGAGGCGGCCCAATACTTCGGTGCGGGATACGAGGCCGTTGTATTCGGTCCCGGAAAAAGTCACGGAAACAGTCACTCTCCAAACGAGAACAACATTTTAGAACAACTCGACCAGGCGACCACCTTTTACGAAAAACTCATTGAGCGTGTTTGCTTATGATTTTAATTCGCGAGGCCAAAGACTCTGACATCGAAGGATTAGAGCGCCTCTCTTCGATTCCGGGAATGTTTAATCTTCCCGGAGATCGAGAACTCTTAAAGGAGCGAATTAAGAGGTCCCGTCTTTCCTTTCAGGGAAAAACAAAAGATCTCCCTGAGACTAAATACACATTCATCGCGGAGGATCTAGACTCGAAGAAGATACTCGCGACCTCAATGATCGCGGGACAGCACGGAACTCCGGAGTCCCCTCACTTTTATTTTTCGGTGGGAAACGAGAAGCGGTTCTCAGAAGCGATTAACACCGGTTTTATTCATGGAACTCTCACCCTAGGTCACGACACAGATGGCCCGAGCGAAATTGGGGCGCTCGTTGTCGACCCCGACGCTCGCGGGCGAGATGATAAAGTCGCACGCCAAATTTCATTTGCCCGCTATCTCTACGTTGGTCTTCATCCGAATCGTTTCAAAAAGAAAATCATCGCGGAACTCTTACCGCCCCTCAATAAACGCGGTCTTTCACCGCTTTGGGAAGCCATCGGTCGTCGCTTTACAAACATGGATTATTGGGAAGCCGATCAGCTTTGTGCAAAAAATAAGGATTTTATCTTCGATCTGTTTCCTACGGGAAAAATCTATACGACCTTTCTTCCCGCTGAAGCTAGAAATGCGATTGGAAAAGTTGGAAAAGAAACCGAACCCGTCGTCCATATGCTGAAGAAAATCGGTTTCGCATATAAGAACCAGATCGACCCATTTGATGGCGGGCCTCATCTCTGGGCGGATGTCGCGCATATTAAGCCGATTCAGAACATGACTAAACTCGTTTGGAAATCGAAGAGCGAACTCCAAGGTGAACCCATTTCGGGGTTAATCACGCCACTCAAACAAAATGAGTCGGGATTTCGCGCGCTCCATATCGAAGCTGTGGTCGTCGACAAAGAACTGGCGTTAGCAAACCCAGCAAAGAGCAAAGAAATCGAATCGATTCTCCATATTGCTCACGGTGACTCCGTAGCGTTCATGCCTTATTATTAAGGAAGAGGTCCCCACACACTGGACCTTATAAAAGGCAGGTTACATCGATGTCTTCGCTTCCCTACTCCATTCAATATCCGATTAAGACTTTGGGCGACTACATCGGCGGCGAGTTTCATCCACCTACAGATCCAACAGGAGAGTGGACCGTAAAAAGTCCTGCCGCCGCTAAAGATGAAATCGCAAAACTAAAATATTCCTACATGGAGGTCGATCGCGCCGTCGAAGCCGCGCGCTCCGCTTTTCATCGCTGGAAGAAATCCTCGTTCGCAGACCGCGCGGAGTACTTAAAGAAATATCAAACCGCTCTTAAGTCCCGAGAAAATCAATTCATCGAAATCATTTCGCGAGAAGTTGGAAAGCCCACCTGGGAGTCCAAAGCCGAGTTTCAATCAATGGTGAATAAAATCGACATCACCCTGCAGGACTCGATGAAACTGATCGCAGAAACAGAGATTCAAAACGCCCTACCTTCGGTTACAGGTCGGGCGAAGTATCGACCTCATGGAACTATGGCGGTCATTGGGCCATTTAACTTTCCGGGACACCTCGCAAATGGTCACATCGTGCCTGCACTTGCGACGGGAAACACAGTGATCTTTAAGCCGTCCGAGAAAACTCCCATGACCGGTCAGCTCATGGCCGAATGTTTTCACGAAGCCGGATTTCCTCCCGGTGTTTTCAACCTATTACAAGGCGAGAAGGAGATGGGTCGCCGTCTCTGCATGCATGAAGGTGTCGCCGGCGTACTTTTTACCGGCTCTTACGAAGTTGGAACGCGAATTAAACAAGACACGCTCCAACAGCACTGGAAAATCCTAGCGCTTGAAATGGGTGGAAAGAATGCGGCTATAGTCTGGGAAGATGCCGATTTCGATCATGCCGTTTATGAGGTGCTCTTTTCCGCTTTCGTTACCGCGGGTCAACGCTGCAGTTCTACTTCGAGGGTCATCGTGAGCGAAGCGATCGCCGACCGTTTTGTCGAGAGCATTCACAAACACGCTAAGGCATTTAAAATCGGGCACCCCTTTGAAAATGCTTTTATGGGACCGCTGATCGATAACCAAAGCGTAGATCGATTCTTGAAGTTTCAACCGATTGCTCAACGTGATGGCTTCGAACTGATCATGCGCGGAAAAATTCTTGAGACGAACTATGGTGGTAACTACGTCACGCCATCGCTTTGCTATCAAAAGAACGCGAAAGCAGATTTAGCAAAAAAATCCGTGTATCAGCAGACCGAGCTTTTTGCGCCAAATCTCTCGATTCAAAGCGTGTCGAGCTTAGATGAAGCTGTCGCTCTTGCGAACGTCACTCAATACGGACTGGTGACAAGTGTCTTCACAAAAACTCGAAAAATTTTTGAAAGCGCTTCTGAAGAACTCGATTGTGGCCTTGTGAATTGGAACCGAGGCACGGTCGGAGCATCGTCGAAACTGCCGTTCGGCGGCACTAAAAAGAGCGGAAATCACCGCCCAACTGCGCTGAGCTCGGTTTTTTACTGTACCTACCCCGTAGGATCGCTTGAAACAGAGGCTACGACCCTTCCCGAAACTTGGGCTCCGGGTCTGATTAAGGTTTAGCCCGAGACTTGGATTGGCGGCCTGTGGTAAGACTAAGCGACTAGTCCCATGGATACACCTGAAAACAAAAATGCCGAACCTGTAGCTGAAGCGCCTGCCACTCCGTCTTGGAGTGAGCTTGGGCTTTCAGAGGATCTATTGAAGCTCATCAAAGCCGCAGGGTT
>CAYOJT010000197.1:0-5945 GCA_964404365.1 uncultured Bacteriovoracaceae bacterium | reverse complement strand
GCGATCAGTGATGGCGGATTTCCAACCAGCATTTCCGAAAACCCTGGGACCGCAAGACGCTCAGGAGCGATAAAAAGAAATTCGATCTCTTTCTGTAAGTAAGCTCGAAATGTCGCGCGCGACTCTTCACGGGAGCGTCCGGAATGAATTCGACCCGCCCGAATTCCGCTCGAAAGAAGTCGATTCACCTGGTCCTCAATCAGAGCCACGAGCGGACTGATGACGAGAGTCACTCCCCCGCGCGCAAGTCCTGGAACCTGATAACAAAGACTCTTTCCTGCTCCCGTTGGCATCACCACAAGCGCATCCCGGCCCTGTGAAACGGATTCACAGATCGCTTCTTGTCTCGGTCTAAACTGCGAGTGTCCGAATCTGGACTGGAGGATCTCGATGAGAGACGGGCTATGGGTCTGAATAGCGTTCATCATAGTCAGCCGATATGCCTAGGCAAGGGCTGTTCCGCGCTTTCAGTCTAATTTCCCTTTATGTTTTGGCGGAACGGGCTTCTCATGCTGCGTGAGGATGAATGCGTGATACAGCGAATCATAACCCCTGCAACCCTCCCAAACACCGCTTCCTGAGGCGCGGGACAGGAGGGATGAGCCCCGTAATCTGCCCCGAATAATTAAAATTAAAAGGGAACTTTTTCGGACTGACTGCAGCCATGGATGGCGAAAGCAGTCGAAAGGCAGGATGCCTGTTCCGCAAAAAGTTCCCTTTTAATTTTAATTATTCGGGGCAGACGTCGAAGTTTATCCTTCAGACTGTTCCGCGCCGATTACCGACGGATTGGGATCAATCTTAGCCGTATCCATCAACGACTTCATGAGATTATTCATGATTTCGCGGCTCTTCTTCTCACGAACTTGAGCGGAGAGTTTTTGCTCTTCTTTATCAAATTTAGCCGGATCTGCTTTTTTCGCGTCCGTCACTAAGATCACGTTAATTCGTGTGCCGGAGTGAAATACCTTCGCAGCTTTCATGAGCGAAGCATCCGCGAAAATCGCAGTCCAGATGTCTGCGTCGTCACCCAAACCTGGGACGTAGCCTGCACCTTTATTCAAATTCGGAATTTCACGAACTTGAACGTTGTAAGGCTTCAAAATCGCGTTCACTGCTGCATCCGAGGACTTGTCCTTTTTGAGCATCGTCGCGACTTTATCGGCCGCTTCTTTGGGTGATAGATCCCCTGCCTTTGGAACTTCGGCCATAATGCTGACTAGCTTGATCGAACGTTGTTCCTGCGTGAGCATGAACTCTTCTTTCACTTCCGCGCGGCTCACTTTGACTTGAGCCATGAGGTTTTTAGACCAAGCATCGGTCGATAGTTGATCGCGGATGTTCTTCTCGAATGCTGCCGACTGCAGATTATTTGCTTGAAGGAGCTGCTTGTAGAGCATCGGATCGAATTTTCCATCCTTTTTGAACGCGTCGAGCTTCATGATTTCCTGACGAATTTCTTCGTCGGAAGGCTGGATACCGGCTTTTTCAGCCTGCTGGACCATGAGTTTACGCTGAACGAGCTCTTGGAACGCGGTTTCGCGAATCCGGAACATCTTGAGCTGCTCATCGGTGATCTTGTCACCTAAAATTCCTTTCATCATTTCCATCTTGCGCTCGAGGGCGCGGTTATATTCGGAAATGGAAATCGGCTCACCGTTTACAGTGCCAGCTACGGCACCCTCGTGAAGACCTCGGGTTGAACGGTTCGATACCGCTCCTTCGAAGATAAATACGGCTGCGATGATGGAGATGATCCCTCCAACGAAGTATTTTCCGAGATTTCCACGAATTTGCTGCATCATATAAAATTACCCTTTCGAACGGTGCCAGACCTTAGAGTCTGGAGCTCAAATCATTAGCTGAAAAGTCTCCCTTTTCCCTTCCCTGATTTCAATTCGATCGTTAACATTTCGAAAACCGGGAATGCGACCGTATTCATGATTAAATACCTGAAAGAATACCGTTTTTACATCACACTTTTTTTATTCCTGCTGATTCCTGTGATCGCGCTGGATACGGCAACACGCGCGCCGCGTGATTACCGATTCACGGATCGCGCAATTCTTTGGATCACTGCTCCCTTTCAAACCGCCATCAGCTGGTCGATCGATCAATTCATGGATGGATACGAGGGATACATTCACCTCTGGCACACAAAGAAAACGAACACGCAGCTCTTCGAAGAAAATAAAAAACTGCTGAATCAAATTGCCCAATTGAAAGAAGCACAAAACGAAAACATTCGGCTGAGATCGCTCCTCGATTTCCGCGAGAAGCTCGAACTCGATACCGTGATTGCGCGTGTGATTGCCCGTGACATCTCGACTGACTTCCGTGCGATTCGCATCAACCGCGGCGAGATCGCCGGAATCAAAAAAGGAATGGCAGTCGTCACGCACGAAGGCGTGGTCGGCCGAGTCCTTCGAGCAACCGCAAATACCGCTGACGTAGTTACGATTCTGGATTTACTGAGCGCAGTTGACTCCATCATCGAGCGTTCACGCGCGCGCGGTGTGGTCGAGGGCCTAACGGACGACACCTGCCTACTGAAGTTCGTCCTTCGTACCGACGACATTCAAATTGGCGACCAGCTGATTTCATCAGGTCTCGGCGGAATATTTCCAAAGGGCGTACCGGTTGGTGTGATCTCAAAAGTGACGAAGAAAGAATTCGGGATTACCCAGGACGTCGAAGTTCGTCCGAGCGTCGATTTCACGAAGCTTGAAGAGGTCATGGTCGTCACTCAGCAGAAGGCGGAAGTTCTTGAGAAAGAAGCTACGCTCAGCGGTACGGCTAAAAAGGACGATAAGAAATCTGAGAAAAAACTCGAAGCGAAGAAGCCAGAGCCAAAGCCGACAGCTAAACCTACTCCAAAGCCAACTTCGAAACCTAAACCAACCGCAGCTCCACCTGCGACTGGAGACACGGAATGAAGCGGCTGATTTGGCGCCTGCTGAATGCTCCCCTTTTATTTTTGGTCGTGAGCATCGGTGTGGCCCTCGCGACTTCGCTTTTTAACTCGTATCCCCTGCACTACTTTCAGCCGGATCTCATTTATCTTGCGGTAATCTGGTGCTCGCTTCGTCGTACCTTTACGGAAGGCGGAGTCCTGACGCTCCTGTTTGCACTCCTGGCCGAAAATCATTCGAGCTGCCCGCAGGGCTACTTCATGTGCATGTACATGGCGCTCTACCTTTCCATGCGCCTCTTTTCTCGATTCTTCGTCATCTCGCAGTTTAGCGCGCTTTTGTCTGTGACCATGGGCGGAATGGCGGTATTCAAGGGCGCCCATCTCCTCTTCCTTTCGCTCTTTGGGCTCGCGCACCACCAGATCTCGCACGTCGCCCTTCTCCTCTTTCCGAACATCGCCATGGCGGGACTCTTGGGTTCCGTCGCATTTCGGTACCTGGAGATTTTTGATCGAATTACTTTTAAATCCGAACGCTCACGGCAGTTGATCGAGGATGAACTCCTGGTCGAGGAAGGACTCTAAAAGATGTCATTTCTTGGTCAAGAAGAGCAAATTCGGGAATACCAAGACCGCTTTCGAATGGTTTACGTCGTGGTAGGCATCGGTATTCTCATTCTCTTTTCGCGCCTCGTTTATCTTCAAATCTTCAATGGCGATAAAATGCGGGAATATTCGGAAGAAAACCGCATCAAAAAGGTGAAAATCGCCGCACCACGGGGAATGGTCTTCGATCGAAACCGAACGCTCCTCCTGGATAACCGTCCTGCATTCGATGTCGAAATCATTCCGCAGTACCTTCGCGAGTGGAAACGGCAGAAGGAAACCCTTGAGCTCCTCTCAAGCCTGATTAAGATCGGCGTTTCTGACATTCAAAATATTTTGGACCGTGCGCGGTCTCAGCCGCCTTTCATCCCTGTGAAGATCAAGACGGATCTGACTCGCGAAGAAGTGGCCCTCATTGAGGCATGGAAAATCGACATGCCCGGCGTACAGATTCAACAGGAGATCAAGCGAACGAATCTTTACGGCGAAATCGCGGCTCACCTTCTCGGCTATATCGGGGAAGTTTCGCAGACCGAACTTCCGATCCTCAATAAAGAAACCGAAAAGTATAAACTCGGCGATAGCATCGGAAAATTCGGAATCGAACAAAAACTTGAGGACGTCCTCCGCGGCGAAGACGGCGAAAAACTCGTAGAAGTCGATGCTCTGGGTCGCTTAAAACTGGATAACCGCTCGCGTGGCGGCAGCGGCGGACGGGTGCTCGCAGCAGAACTCGAAAAGAGCGCAAAACCTGGAAACAACCTCATCCTTACAATCGATCAGGATCTGCAGCTTGCTGCGATGAATGCCTTTGGCGAAAAAATCGGTGCGGTCGTCGCGATCAACCCAAATAACGGTGAAATCCTCGCCATGCTCTCCCGCCCCTCCTTCGACCCGACCGAATTTTCGCGCGGAATTCCGCCCGCTGTTTGGCAAAAACTCGTGAATAACGAAAACCGCCCGATGCGCGATAAAACGATTCAGGATCACTATCCTCCCGGCTCAGTGTTTAAGATTATTACGGGAATCGCGGGTCTCGAGGAAGGTGTCATCGACCAAAACTCCCGTTTCGTTTGTACCGGGTCCTTGAACGTCGGTAATCGTCCGTTCCACTGCCATAAAAAAGGCGGTCACGGGAGTATGGGGATCATCGATGCGATCATTAAATCCTGCGACGTCTTTTTCTATAAAACCGCTCAGCGTTTGAAATCGGTGAACGACATCGCAACCTGGGCTTTCCACCTGGGCCTCGGACGCCGAACAGGAATTCCGCTTGCTCGCGAAGTTCCTGGCCTGATCCCCACTGAAGAGTGGAAACAAAAGCGGTTCAATCAGCCCTGGAACCCAGGGGAAACGATCTCGGTTGCGATCGGTCAGGGGTACGTGCTGACCACCGTGCTTCAGCTTGCGAACACTTACGCTTCGATCGCGAACGGCGGTACCCAGTACCGACCAAGTATTGTGAAGCGAATCGAGTCCATTCATGGTGATGTGCTTTCAGAATCGAAACCCGAAATTCTCGATAAGACGCGTTTAAAACCAAAAACCTACGAACTCATCCGAAAAGGACTCTGGGGCGTCGTGAATGAACCGTCAGGGACGGCCTACAGTCAACGCCTTCCGGCGATGGACTTTGCTGGAAAAACAGGGACGGCTCAAGTCATCGCGCTTTCAAAGGATCGCGTTTTCTCAAAATGCGAAAACATGAAATTTCGCGAACGCCACCACGGAATTTTTGCGGGTTTTGCCCCGATCGATAACCCTGAAATTGCTGTCGCAGTGATTGCGGAACACAGTTGTCACGGCGCAAGCGGCGCGGCCCCCATCGCGAAGGCGGTCATCGAAACCTATTTGAAAAAATTACATCCTGAGAAATACACCCCTGAAGCCATCGAAGAGTGGATGAAGAAAAACCGCGCTCAGATGGCTGCAAAAGCGGCCGCAAAAGCAGCTGCAGCTGCCGCAGGCTCTGAAGACGAAGACGTTCAAGTCGAAGACACCGATAATCTTTCGAGTGGAGGAACCCCCGAATGACCCATACTTATATGGAGTCTCCGGAAACACCCGATCCATCCCAGATGCGACTCGGGATGTACGACGAGGAGTTGAAAAACTTCAACTGGAACATGCTTGTCCTGATGTTGATCCTATTCGGGATCGGGATTTGGAACTTGATCTCGGCTACTGCTGTGGATGACAAGTCGCTGGGCCTCTATAAGAGTCAGCTCATTTGGTTTGGCGTCGGCATGCTCGCGACGGCGCTGGTCCTCATGCTCCACTACTCATTCTTGTCGCGGATCGCTTACTTCATTTATTTTGCGAACATCCTCCTCCTGGTCGCAGTTTTGGTTGCAGGTAAATCGAGTCTCGGTGCGCGCCGCTGGATTGGGTTCGGTGGATTTCATATTCAGCCTTCTGAATTCATGAA
>CAYOJT010000196.1:0-5947 GCA_964404365.1 uncultured Bacteriovoracaceae bacterium | reverse complement strand
TATCCGATGTAAGGAAGACCGCGGTGTTTTCCAGCGTCGTCCATTCCGTATCCAACGACGAATTCGTTCCCGATTTTGAATCCAACGTAATCTACCGGTACGTCGATTCGCATTTTGTCAGGCTTCATGAGAAGTGCACAAACGCGAAGGGATGCTGGACGGCGTGAACGGATCGAGTTCACTAGATAAGAGAGAGTCAGTCCGCTATCCACGATGTCTTCGAAGATAATGACGTGTTTGCCCTCTAAAGGTTCGTTGATGTCGAGGGTAACTTTCACTTCGCCGCTTGAAACCTTTTTATCGCCGTAGCTCGAAACACCCAAGAACTCGCAGTTCGTTGGGAGATCGATTTTTCTTAAAATATCAGAGTAGAAAATGAAGCTGCCTTTCAGAACGCAGATCGCGGTGATTTCGCGACCGATATAGTCGTTCATGATCTCTTGAGCCATCTCTTCCAGGCGAGCTTGGATCTTCACTTCAGGAATCAAGATTTTTGGAGCAATCATTTTCTCAGGCGTGAGTGTTATTCATGTGGTCTAAGGTACGGTGAGGTTGAAGCTATTTCTGCCATCCAGGAAGTCGGTGAATTGCTCGTCTGCCAAAGGTCTTCGAGTCCAGGGCCGAGTTGATAGAGCTGCGATAATCCTTTGCTTCCGACAGGTCCATAAGCCCCAAATCTCGTATTTAGCTGTTCATCAAAAAATGAGCTAACTCGCTGATTATTCCAAAAACACCGAAAGAATATCAGACGAAACTAGACTCGGTTCTTTGGTTGTTTCGCTCCAAACTGAAAAATCAGATACCTCATCCGAAATACGATGGCGAATTGATCCAATGGGCAAAAGGCTGGGAATGCAAGTTTATGCCCCCGATCGGACGGACTTATCCTCGCAAAAGCACCGATGCAGTCTCTCGCGATGTGCCCATCAAACCGAAAGTCGTCGGATGCTGGGTGGACGAAGATGTGCTGGCGCCGAATACCTTTAACGTTGATCACTTTTAACATTGTAGGTGCATGATTTTAAAGACTTTTTTATATTTAGCAGAACTGCAGAAAGACGCGCAACCTGAAGTAAATCCACCAATACATACCCGACTTAATGAGTCATATATAGGGTCAAAAGAGAAACCACCAGGTTGAGGTTGATGCCTATGAAAAACAAATACTTGCTCCTCTGTCTCATTCTTCTTTTGTGCACGAGTGCATCCGCTTCAGAACGTTTTCTCTGCACGATCGGCACGAAGCACGCCGGCAGCCTCTACGGGCCAGATCATTTCCCAGAAGTATTTTTTGAACACGCTTTGCACGCGGGCACATACCAACTTATCGCCCCTGGCGCTAACAAAGTACAAAGAACTGTACACAGCTCTCAAGCCTTCGAGGGCGCGCTGTACGATGCATTTTTGGCGAAAAAACCGGACCTTATTAACCTCAGGAGCGGCTATGAGAAATTCACTTTGGCGATGGTCGCAGTTCGAAATGGCGAACTCGGTTATTTAGAAAAGTTACTCAAAAAATATCCGGATCTAGATTTATTAAAAAAGGACGCAAGCGGGCATACGATCTTTGATCATGCAGCCGCCTCTTCCTGGAGCGGTCTCGTCTTTCGCATCCTTGAGCAACAAAGACCACACCTAAAGGCTACAATGAGTCAGTACAAAAACTTTCAAGGTAAATTGTTTCTCGACCGCAAGTTAGTTTTTTTAAAAATAGACAGCTGGAAGCAAAAATTGGGATCTGCAAACCTAGAGAAGAAGATGCAAACAGGTCATCTTTCCGCTCTAGAGAACAGCGGAATTCTTGAGGTATCTGATTTTCCAGTAACTGAAAGACAGTACCACGAAGTTATGGGCTACGGCGAATCATCCGCTGTTTACTTGAAAGATAAATTTGGTGGCGCATACAATAAGTTGAAGGTGGGGCAAAAGGAAATCTATCCTAATCTTCCAATCAACTTGAAAAGCGGAAAATTTTCCGAATATGTCGATACATTAAACAAGCTTGCAGAAGAGAACGATCCGAGAGTGAAAATGATGATCGAAGATCATCAAGTCGGCGATCAATACGTTCTAGTTCCGCGTGAACTCAACGGAAGCGCATCCAGCCTAAGGCATATCAGCGAAAGCTGGGAGCAGAGCCAATGGGGTTCCAATTACTTTTACATCGCGCGGATAAGAAACTAACTGCGACGACATTTCTCGAAGTGAAATTTTTTGGAGCGCTGAAATAAACTCGGCAAGGCCCTCCATCCGTTTATTTTCTTCAAATCACGGAGTTTTGTGTACCTGACACGAATAACGAAGCCACTGTTTCACACGTTTAGCCGAGTAGGGCCCTTTTCCAAACATTTCGAGCGATACGTGCGCGAATTCTTCAATATTGGCACCCAAGGCTTGATCGACGTCACGAAATCCTGATCAGGACTCACACCCGCTTTCAAAATCCTAGAGTTTATGGAAAAGCTAGCAGCGCTTTTCCCACCGCCCCGGATTCATCTGACTCGGTTCTTTGGTTGTTTTGCTCCAAACTCAAAAATCAGGTCTGAGATTGTGCCCCAAAAAACCGAAACCCCAGAAGTGCTGCCTGCCACTCGGGCTCACGAAGATCAAAAAAGTATTATCTCATCTAGGATTACCCGATTAGCCGCCCGACATCACGGCTGAAAGGTTTCAGCAAATGAGTTTTTGATAAAGACGAGGTTTCAGTTCCACTGAGCCCTACGCGAAGCTCCGTTCGCCACCCAAAAAAAGCACTGCGATAAGGTCGGGTTCCCAAACTCCCGATTCGATAATCAGACAGCGTGAATTGGGCTAAGGACTGAGTTTGAGCGAAAGCTGCGCGAATCACCACTGATAATCGTTCGGGATATATGCTTTATTTTTCCTATCCGCCTCTCAGTGCCCGTGTTCGATGTATCCGATGTAAGGAAGGCCGCGGTGTTTTCCAGCGTCGTCCATTCCGTATCCAACGACGAATTCGTTCCCGATTTTGAATCCAACGTAATCTACCGGTACGTCGATTCGCATTTTGTCAGGCTTCATGAGAAGTGCACAAACGCGAAGGGATGCTGGACGGCGTGAACGGATCGAGTTCACTAGATAAGAGAGAGTCAGTCCGCTATCCACGATGTCTTCGAAGATAATGACGTGTTTGCCCTCTAAAGGTTCGTTGATGTCGAGGGTAACTTTCACTTCGCCGCTTGAAACCTTTTTATCGCCGTAGCTCGAAACACCCAAGAACTCGCAGTTCGTTGGGAGATCGATTTTTCTTAAAATATCAGAGTAGAAAATGAAGCTGCCTTTCAGAACGCAGATCGCGGTGATTTCGCGACCGATATAGTCGTTCATGATCTCTTGAGCCATCTCTTCCAGGCGAGCTTGGATCTTCACTTCAGGAATCAAGATTTTTGGAGCAATCATTTTCTCAGACATAAGCGTTATTCATGACTTCGCCGAAACCGCCCCCTCCTGGGACGATATAGTGGTGGTCGTTCAGGCCCTTCTCTTCATTCCAGCTCGAGCCTGGAATGGTTTTGAGAACAGCATCCGACGATAAACCCCGGTCTAATCGAACGGCGTAAACGATGAGATCAGGGTGTTTGAGTGTGACTTGTTTAAGGTATTCCGGGGTCACAATGCAATGGAGAGCGATGTACTTCTTCGCTTTTCCCATCTTTTTGTAGAGGTCGAGCGCTTCAACGAGCGTTCCGCCCGTAGCCCCCATTGGATCGGGGAAGATCACAATGGATCCGTCCGTCGAACCTCCAATTTTATGGCCCGAAACCTGAGATCCTTGAACGCGATTTGCGTGATCAGTGACTCGCCCGATAGAAATATGGTCCTGGCGGACAGTCTTCGGATTCATGAAGTAATTTAAAGCCGTGTAGCAAATGTGAGAAGGGAAGGTTCCCGCACGCGCCAAGTTCACCGACACAATCGGCGTATCGGAGTCCACAATCGGGCCCGCATATACGGCTTCTTTCGGATGAGCAGCCGCCATCCGTGTCTTGAGGGCGACGTTTTTCATCGGGAATTCGTGAGCCACAACCGTATTCAGGAGTGACGAATAGATCGATTGTACAAGTTCGTTGATGACGGGTTGATGGGTGTCT
The DNA here is from genome assembly GCA_964404365.1 of uncultured Bacteriovoracaceae bacterium. Lineage (GTDB taxonomy): Bacteria > Bdellovibrionota > UBA1018 > UBA1018 > UBA1018 > JACMQW01. Next base: position 1,835 of record CAYOJT010000196.1, on the reverse strand, counting down.
TCGCTGCAAAGACGGGCCAAGAGCGAGAGGAGAAACGGATCGGAAAGCACGTGCACATTCTTCCCGTATCGATGTTCGATTTCGGAAAGACGGAACTCTACTTTCTCAAATTGCCGATCGCGTATCATCGTCGTTCTTTTTTGCTCCGTGGTCTTGTTTCAAGCCTGCAGTCGTAGCTGTACCACGGCCCTGGGCTGGAACTTCGTTAGGTTCGTGACAGAATCGGCAGCGTGCTTCGTAGGATTCCGCGGCGCCGACTGCAACGACGCTTTGGGCGTCGCCCACCACGCGCTGCGAGCGAGAAGCGGGTTGACCGCAGATCACACAAACTGCGGAAAGCTTGGTTACGCTCTCGGCGACTGCGAGGAGCTTCGGCATTGGGCCGAATGGCTGTCCCCTGAAATCCATATCGAGGCCCGCACAGATCACGCGCATTCCGCGGTAAGCGAGTTTGTTACAAACATCGACGATAGAGTCGTCGAAAAACTGAACTTCGTCGACGCCGACCACTCGGGTGTTGTCTTCGACGAGGTCTAAAATTTCTTTTGGAGTGGAGACCGGGATCGAGAGGATTTTGTTCGCGTCGTGGGACTGAACATGGTCGTTGCTGTAACGATTGTCGATTTTCGGTTTGAAAACCTGAACCTTCTGACGGCCGTACTGGGCGCGCTTGATACGGCGCATGAGCTCTTCCGTTTTGCCGCTAAACATACTTCCACAAACGACTTCAATGAACCCAGGTAGACTTTTATGAAGCATGATTTAGAGGTAGCAAACGCATTCACTGATGGGAAGCGATGCTGCAGAGTGTAGGTGTAATTTTGGTCTCTTGACGCGCGACGTGAAAAATCAGGCCGCGCCAATGAAAAACTTCATGAATAAAAGCAAGATGCTGAGAAAAATTCCGAAGAAGAACAAGAAGACCAAGATCTTCGGAAAGAGCGAGATCACTACCGCGCGGGGCGACGAAACTTTATAGTACTCGCGTGCCGCGATGAAGGTGATGACGAATGTAAAGAGGGCGGCGACCATTCCACCCACTAGAGGCAGCCCCTGAAGGAGCGAAGCCGCGTAGGAATAGGCCACGATCGTGACCGCGCTCTCAAATGAATACCGTTCGTCCGCGTCCGCTTGGCGAAGGTCGCCTAAAATACGCGCTCCCAACCAAATCAGAAATCCCGTCATGAGGATGGAGAGGACGCTCAAAAACGGATCGATGAGAACGCTCCCTACGCCCCAAACCCAAGTGAGGAAGTGATCTTTCATTTGTTTTAGAGTCCCGGCCGGCAAATCCTCGTCCAGGGACGAGAGTTTTTGGAACGCGACCATGAAATCGGCCATTCGGCCTTCAATCATTTTTCCGAAGCCGACCTTCCAGATGTACGCGAGCCCCGCTCCGAGCCAATGGGTGAGGACAGCAAACAGGATCGGTGCAGTGACGCCAGCTCCAGGCTTAAGTTCGCGAAAAAAACGCCCCGGGCTACTCAAGATGGTGAAGAGGGTCGAAAAATATTCCGCAATCGGATTCTTTTCGATCCGAGGGAAGACAGCTTCAGGTTGAGGTGCGGATGGAGTTTCAGGGGTGTCCATGAGGTTTAGGCTTATCCGCGTTTTGGGGCTGGAGCCAAGCCTTTTCGTCCCAAGGGATCAATCCCGTCAGTTCGTCGCGTAAAAGATAGGTTTCTTTCTGCGTTGAGATCTCATCGATGGCATAGGTATGGCCATCTTTTCTGAAAAAAGTGAGTTCGAACTTCCGATTTGCCTTCGCAGGACCGAACGCAACGCGAACCTTGGGCTCCACGGCCGGCATCGGTTTTGGTAGGATGCTCCCAATC
>CAYOJT010000195.1:0-6064 GCA_964404365.1 uncultured Bacteriovoracaceae bacterium | reverse complement strand
GAACCTTCTTGCTTCGTCGTCGTGAAGTCTTACTGAATCCAGCCGACCCAAGCACTAAAATCGCCTGGGCGAACTCTGTCAGCCGAGTAGACGCGCTCCTGCAGCTCTTAAAGGATGAAAACCTCGAGCTCGAAACGCCGTTTTCAATTTACGCAAACCAAGGCACCTACACGATTCACTAGAACTAGCCGGGTGGATGCATTAAAATTCCGAATTCTGATTCAACCGATTTAAGGATTCCTGAACTGTCGCCCCGAGCGCCGGCCAGCGCTTTGAGAGAACGCGAGTAACTGCGGAAGGTGAAATCCAGTAAACCACAATCCGAAGCCCAATCAGAACCGCAATAGGGCGAATCCAAATCCAAATGGTTCGCGCTTCCGGGGATTGGGTAAAATAAATGAAGAGCAACGTGACCCCTACCGAAATAAACGCCGTACCGGGAATCGAAAATCCCGATCGAGCTGACGCGGGAGTGGATCGCGTAAACCGCGCTTCATATTTTTTCCACGCCTCTGGGGTCATGCGCTGAGAGAAAAAAACGAGAACTACACCCAAGACGAGCAGTAAAAAAACTCCGATCCCAACAATCCACTCGGCGCGCTCAAAACCAAGTTGATCAATAGCGTAGCCAAGCGCTCTCAGAAATACTTCTCCGTTGAGTAACCACCCCAGAACCAAGCCTTGGGTCAAAGCCCAAAGTGATATGAGGGAAATTCCAATCGAATGACCGACTAAACTTACTCCTCCGATAGCCTGACCCACCGAAAACAATAGACCCTGAATACTAATGGCAAGCATCGGAGTTAAAGTTTTCCCAGCAGGTGACAAGGACTTCAGACAGGCAGCGGTCAATGAAATCAAATTCGAAAGACGCATCCCTTCTCGCCGACTCGCGGCTCCCGTGAAACTTGCCCTCGATAATAAGAAACCCTGGTTCATCGAAAGGACCTGACCCCGAAATGGAACATGAAGCGCGTGCAAGAAGCTCCCGAGACCGACCTCTATGAGTGACAACGCCGCAGAGAACTTCGCTGCATGGGAATTCATGGCCGAAGAATCCCAGAACAGAGCAGATTCGTCCAACAGAACAGTCTGCTTTGCCACGTCAGAAGCGGCTCCATAAGGCTTTAAATGCGGCGCATTAATCGTCCGACTTTCATCAATCGAAAGACTGTAGATTCGTCTCGATTTTGCCGATAAGTCTGTAATTCCATGAATCACTCAGCCCACGCGTCCTCAAAAACATCTGAGCAAGTCGATGTCCTCATCATCGGTGCAGGAATCATCGGAGCAACGCTCGCCCTTGAACTTCAAAAATCCGGTCGAAAAGTTTTAATGATCGATCGCGGAGAACCTGGATTTGGTTGCTCCTACGGAAACGCAGGTTGGGTCACACCGTGTTTCGCAATGCCACTCCCTCAGCCCGGCATGTTTTTACAATCGATCGGGTGGATGTTGAACAAAGAGAGTCCCCTTCGCATTCAACCGAAGCCTTCACTTCTTCTTTTTAAGTGGTTGTACCGCTTTCTCATGGCCATGAATGAAAAGAAAATGCGCTCTTCGATCAAAGTTCTGACCGACATTTCAAAATACAGCCTCGATCATTACAAAATGATCGCCGGAAAAAACCCAGGCTCAATGTCCTTTGACCAAAAGGGTCTCCTCATGGTGAGCGGCGTTGAATCCGGAGTAAAAGCCGCAATCGACGAAATGAATCTCATGGCTGAGCAAGGAATCGCGGGCCGCTCACTTTCCCAAAGCGAAATTCTAGCGATGGAGCCTTCCCTGAAGCCCGTCGTTCAAGGCGGAGTTTACTTCCCTACTGAAGCTTCTGTAGAACCTCTCGAAGCTGTTCGCACTTACGTAAAAGAATTCGAAGCCGCTGGCGGAAAATTCCAAGGCAAAACCGAAGTCTTCGACTTCATCCTTGATGGCGATGAAATTAAAGAAGTCGTCACAACGCGCGGTCGCTTCAAAGCAAAAATCGTCGTCATGGCGCTTGGCTCCTGGAGCACGCGCTGGTCAAAATCCCTGGGCGTGTCCATTCCGATTATGGGTGGAAAGGGCTACAGCATGATCACGGATAGTTTTGACGTAAAACCCGTGCACCCGATGATGCTCGTTGACCGAAAAGTAGCGATCACTCCTCGCGATGGCTCCGTCCGCGTCGCAGGTACGCTTGAACTCGTGAAAGACGATGAAAGCATTAATCCAGTTCGCCTGAACGCCGTTTTAAAGGGCGCAAAACATTATCTGAAAATGTCCGAGGAACCTAAACTCCAGGAAATTTGGCGTGGACTCCGTCCCTGTACTCCTGACGGTGTTCCGATGATTGGATTTTCTGGGAAATGGAAAAACCTCTTCTATAACCAAGGCCATCAAATGCTCGGACTGCAGTCGGCCCCGGGCTCTGCAAAGCTTGCAGCAGATCTTATTTTGGGTCGGGACACGATCGCGGACAAAAAGCCTTTCGATCCTACTCGTTTTGAATAAACGCGAGTCCTAATCGATCAAGCTATTTTTAGTCCTGGCCTTACTCTCAAAGTAAAGCAGATCAACGAAGACCGCTGCCGCCATCACTAAGACTCTCTCTTCTTCTGAAAGCGCGCGACTTGTGAATTCCACCCGAAAATTATCACGATCCGTAAAAGCCTCGGATAAAATCCCAGACCACTTTTTTTGGATTTCCGCGATTTTCTCGCCATTTCGCATGAAAGGAAAAGTCCAGATCCGCCAAATCGGCGAACACACTTCCATGATCACTTGGCCAAGCTCATTTTCGACGTCGAACTTTTTCGAGAAAAACGAGAAGCGCTTTTGAATCGCGCCCATTCGCACTCCATGAGCGTCATTAATTTCGATCCGCTCGAAAAACCACCGAAAGGGATGGTGCCCAATGAAGATCAGACGACGGTCATGCGAAAAGAAGTGCACATCGAAAGAGCGCCAGTGGCCGACGAACTGCCGAAAGAGAAATCCCAGAATTCCCTTTTGCTGTTCAGCCGCATAAGCGATCTGAACTCCTTGTTCGTCTTGAATGGAATACTTATTTCTCGTTTCGAAACCAAACCACTCTGCCATTTCAAGCATCTGCTTCACAATGAGTGCGTTTCGATTCTGGAGACTTAAACTTTGATTTGCCATGGTTAAAATCCTGAAAACTGTTCGACGAGCACTAGGACAAGTGACACGACACTAATCCCCCACATCATTCCGCTCACCTCTTTCGCACGACCAAAGAGCGTATAGAGCGCAACATGTGAAATAAAGCCCCAAAGGATCCCCTGCGTGATCGAAAAAGTCAGAGGAATGAGGACAATGGTGAGAAATGCGGGGATGACGTCTTCGAATTGTTCGAGCTTCAAATTCGAAATGCTCTTAAACATCATCGCTCCGACCATCACAAGAACAGGCGCGGAAGCGAACGCAGGCACCATCCCGACGAGAGGTGCGATAAAAAAGCAGGGCAAAAAACAAAGTGCAGTCACGACCGCAGATCGGCCGGTTCTACCCCCTGCTTCAATCCCCGCCGCAGACTCAATGAATGCAGTTCCTGAGGATGTGCCGAAGAGCGACGCTCCGAGAGTCGCAAAAGCATCGACCAAGAGTCCTTCTTTTAATCGAATCGGATCGCCCTTCTCGTCCAATAGCCCGGCTGCTTGAGATACTCCCATGAAGGTTGAAATCGAATCAAAGAGGTCCGTAAAAAAAATCGAGAGAATCGCGGGTATGAACGAAAGCTTGAGCGCCCCCATGACGTCGACTTTGAAAAAAACACTCTCAAAATCGGGTTTAGAAAATAAAGCATCAGGAGCTTTCACGATCCCAAAAGCCCAGCCGAGGAGAGTGGCGGATGCAATTCCCGCTAAAAACGCAAATGGGCTTTTTCTTCGCAATAAAAACACGATAACCGAAAACCCTAAGATACTCAGGCCCACCCCAGAATCGAACCGACCGAGTTTGACGAAGGTCACCGGATCGGCAACCACAAAGCCTGCGTTTTTAAGTCCGATGAAAGTGAGAAACAGTCCGATTCCAGTCGCCGCAGCGATTCGAAGCTGCACAGGAATCGCGCGCGCGATCGTGGCACGGAGCGGAGTCACGGAAGTCACCACAAAGAGGACGCCTGCCCAAAAAATCATCCCGAGCGCAACCGACCAGTGAATCTGATGCCCTAAGATCAAGGAGAACGTGAAAAACGCATTGATGCCCATTCCGGGCGCAACTCCGAACGGAAGGCGCGCGTAAAGACCCATCAAAAGTGTCATGGAAAAAGAAAGAAGAACAGTTGCGGTGAGAACTCCGCTGAAGGTCATCCCCGTTCCGTTCGTCGATAGAATTGCAGGATTCACGACGACGATGTACGCCATCGTCAAAAAGGTCGTGAGACCACCCAAGATGTCTTTTCTTAAAGGCACAGCGCTTTCCATAGTGTTCATGGCCTAAGAATAGACTGACCGCTCCGTTTTTTCGACTTACAAATGAAGTGGGATATCAGCAATTCCAAAGCTTAAGCACTTCTCAGCGAATACGAAACGCTTCACCCGATCCTGCTCAGCTAAAACCCTTTTTTGGGTTTCTGCCCTGAGAGCCACATTTCCGATTTTTACAGAAAACCCTAAACGGCGGCGGGCTCGCAGGCTGACTTGAAACGGGAGCGATACAGTTTCGAGTTGAGTTCTGATGAGCGTAAAATCGCTCCGCTTCTTTTTGAAACTTCTTGTTCACGTTTCCGCCTGCACATTCGAAATCGATATTCACGCAGTCAAGATCTCGATCACATTCGAACCAAAGGGGGTTTTCAGATTCCGAACCGCGGGCGTTGAGCGATAAATAAACAAGAAGGAGCAATATCGAGTTTCTTTTCATAGATCTACCTCTCCGAAAGATGATCGAAGTTCAGGAGCTTTCATCCGCATCTGCCATTTTTTTCAAAACCCAATTCATGGTCTCCTGATCAATTCGCGCCCGTTTCATGAGCGATCGCGCTCGATCAAAGTCATCGGCATCAATCGCCTCAAAAAAAGCGTCAAGCTGATCGATTTCTGCGAGTTTCTCTAGGACGAGAGTCCCTTCAAAATCATTCTCGTTCATACGATGAGAGTATACTCCGCGTCGATTTAATCGCGCTTATAGCAGTTGTGGCAGTCCTGACATTGAATACAGACGGCACGCTTACAGGTCGGACAAGTTTCAACGGAGGGTTCGCGTTTGCAAAAATAACAAAATGTCATTTGAGTATATCCTTTAATGTAAGTCTTGGCCGTCGCCCGCGCCTTGTCAATGAACCGAAACCCAAGAATTGAAATGAAAAAGATTCCACCCTGGGTGTAAAACAAATCCATGGATCAGCAACACAAGTATTGGCTAGGGCGCTGGGAGCGCGGTGAAACCGGTTGGCATCAAGACGAGGTCGAGCCCGAGCTCATCGCTGGCTTTAAAGACGTGGCACCCACTCGCGTCCTTGTTCCTCTCTGTGGGAAGTCACTCGATCTCTTATGGCTTGCCTCTCAAGGTCACACCGTTATCGGAGTAGAACTCAGCGAGCCGGCCTGCCGTGATTTTTTTCGGGAACACGGACTCACGCCAAAACTCACTGAGAAGAATCATTTCAAAATCTTTAGTGCAGAAAACATCACGCTCTACTGCGGAGATTTTTTTAAGTTCTCAAGTTCGGATCTAGGAACCGTAGGGGCAGTTTACGATCGAGCTGCACTTATCGCTCTCCCTCCCGACCTGAGGGCCCTCTACGTCACCCACCTGACTTCACTACTGGAAGAGTGCGCCGACCCAAAACATCTGCATTTTCTTCAGATCATTCTCCAGCGCGAAGACCACGACCTCGACGGCCCACCCTTCTCGATCTTGAAGAACGAACTCATCGAGTATTACGGAAAAAAATTCGACGTCCGCCTCATTAAAAAAGAACCCGTCGAAATGGGAAGCTCGAATAAGAAATCGATCCAGAGCGTCTTCCTGCTCACGTGGCGGCGCTAATATTTCCGTAAGTGTAGTGCACCCCCTTTTTCAACACTTATTAAGCTAATTTTTCGACATAGTTTTC
>CAYOJT010000194.1:1939-6105 GCA_964404365.1 uncultured Bacteriovoracaceae bacterium | reverse complement strand
TGTTGTTTTATGACATTTATTTTTCTTACCACTCATCTAAACCTCATACCCCCCCCCCCCCCCACACGAAATTAAAAGTTAACCATATGAAGTTATTGTGTTTTATATGTTATCCGATCATTTTAGTTGGAAATTATATGGCTAAATTTAGTGTGGCCTGCAAGAGGGCGCGGGCGAAACGAGCCCACCTTGGACGTAAAAATAACGCTCCGCGCATAGGCTTAAACTCAAAATAAAGCCACACCGCGTTGAAAAAATGAAAGAAGACTACGCGCCGCGCATTTTGGGCGTATGACCGCCTTCGTAATGAAAAGAGCCAACGGCCTTCCCCTAGACGGCCATAAGCACATCTCTGATCTGTTTACCGACCTTTTGAGTCCGATCGGTATCGGCAGTCTGATCCTCGCGGTTATCGTCCTTTTTCCTTCAACAGGAATGGCAAAAGTACGCGCGACTCAGGCCTCTAATTACCGAATCGTAAAAGGCCCGAAGGATCCCGCTATACGTGGGATCCTTCGGGAATTTGATTCGCTGACCAGAGGTGTGGGTTCGGACACCGAAAGCCGAATGAAGCCCATCACACTGCAGATGGCTCCCGAACGAAAAAGTTATCGTCGACAGTCTCGGCTTCAGCTTCTTTCACAACATCAGCAAGAATCTTCCGCGCAGCCAGAAACGCCACGATTTATCGAGAATGCCCTCTACCGCCTTTTGAAGGGTGAGGCTCGACCCTATTCGGTTGTGGTGACAGAGCGTAGGCTTCGGAAGCCTGAGTTGACCGACTTGGGAATCGAAACTCTTCGGAATCTTCCGCTCTCCGGCGACACGCGACGGAAGTTTGGATTGAAGCTCGCTTCCGCCTTTGAACGGTCTAAGTCTTACAAGATCTATGACGGGAGACACGAAGGGCGTTTTGGATTTTGTGACTTCATGGCGATTGAAGACGTAAAAAGCCGACAAGTCACACTGGCCGGATCTTGTTTCTCGGAGTAGTGTCTCGTTCATGTTTCCAGGAATGATGCCAGGTATGCCACCGCTCGATCCATCGAAGATGGATCCAAAAACGATCGCGGCTATGACCGATTTAATTCGGACCCTTCCACCCGATCGAATCCTAAAGATTCAAACGCTCATGCATAATGCGATGGCTGGATTCGATGTAAAAAAGGAAATGGAAGATTTTGAAAAGAGTCTGCCACCCGGATTCCGTGAAAAAATGGCAGCGATCATGGCGCCGGAACTTTATAAGGCGTGTGCGGACGCGCCACCAAGTTCTCCTTCTCAACCGACCGAAAAATTGGAAACGGTCGACCCGAATATGGACGTGAATGCCGCTCGTATCACCGTTCTACGGGGAGTGAGCGAAGGAAGAATCACTCCGGAAGAGGCACTTAAGCTGCTCTTTTAAAGGCGGCTTTGAAGATCGCAGAGGGATCGGTTTTGTTCACAGAACTGAGCAAGCGATCCTGCGATTTTTCCGATTTCCGCATCGTCCCCTGGCGCAATTTCCACTTCAGTGAGAGGTCCGTCATAGTTCACGTTTCCATCTCGATCAACGGTGATGGTGCGCTGGCTGTAGGGTGGCGCATCGTTTGGGTCCCAGATGGTCATCGACCAAGAACCGTCCGCTGCGACCTCTGAGACCGCGGAAACTTGAAGCAGGTGAATCCACTCCTTGATCGGGCGTGCGATAAAGATCACAGGATTATAATGAAGCGCCATTCGCTCTTTTAAATCCCGATGGAGTCGTCCGAGCTCGTGCTTTCGCATTTTGAAGTTCGGAGATTTCCACATTTGGAAAACAACTGATAAACGAGCGTTCTTTTCAGCCCAAATAAAAATCGCGCGTTCGAGCATTGCTCTCTTAATGAGTGAGTCGGAGGAGAGTTCGAGAAAGTTATGAAAGCCCGGAAATACAGCGACCTCATTTTTCCCAATTTTTTTCAAAAGGCTTTCGAAAAATTCGAAATAGGCTTTTGGATTCGTTCGCGAAGGAACCGTCGCACCGGAGACGTTTGTAGGATCAAAAACGGCGAGCAGGTTCATTCTACGAATGAGTTCAGTGACCCCAAAACAAGCACCATCGTAGAGTTCGATCACCGAGGCGAAGTCCGAATGGCTATTTATAAACCCGGGCCAGTTTGTAGAATTCGGAAATTTTGAGCGGGCCGTGAGTTCGGCGAGCAAGTTCTGCTTCGCCTCATTGATTTTAAGATCGGAGAAGGTGCTGCCCGCCAGGCGATTCTTGCTCCGCTCGGCCGCGCGCTTGAAGCCACCTTTCAGATATTTTCCTGCATACCGACCTAAAAGGTTACGTTGGGTCTCGGCGACTCGGGGACGCGCATTGAGAAAGGCTTCCACTTCGGGAGTGTCGGCATATGAAATCAGTGGGAGAGCTAGACTGATTATCGTAAGTGCGGCGAAATGTGTGCGGAAGGTTCGGTAAGCATACTTTTTCATCATGCTTACTCAATCGGAGTGTGTGTAGGTCGGATGAATGGGTAAACTTTTCCAAATCAGATAGTTTTTTCTACGATTTGACGGGGGAGTTTTTTGCCTACACAATCACGGTATGACTCTCTGGTTAAAACGAAGTGTTTTCGGTTTAGCAGTACTTGGCCTTGTTATGCTCGCATCTTGTCAGTTCCCGGAGCGCATCGACGGGCAGACCGACGATCCTGATCTCGATTTCAGAATCAACGTGATTCAGCTGGTCGATCAGGCGCGGAATCAGACCACGAACTGCGCTGGAACATGGATGCCCGCGACGACCCGCCTTGCGGAAGATACGCGGATGAATACGGCGGCTGAAACACACTCCATGGATATGAAACAGCGCAGATACGTCGGACGTCAGTCTCCATCAGGAGAAACGATTTCGACTCGCCTGGCCCAGCAGAGCGTGTACCCGTGTACAATGTACGACATGGAATTGGGCTTGTATAACGCCAATCCACGAATGGTGGTCGCACGTTGGTTGTCGGCCCGCGATACCTGTATGAAGATCATGAGCCCCGAATTTGATCACCTGGGTTTTGGCAGAGCGGATAATAAATTCACGCTCTATCTCGCTCAGCTTGAGTGTAACAACTAAGAGGTCTTTTTCACGCTCTGTATTGGACAGTACCCCGGGCGGGGCCCGATTTTCGGAAACTGCCTGCAGACTTCGGGTCTTTTCTCATAGACCGTACACCGTCGATCTTTAGGACCTAAAAAAACGCAGTCGCGCGCGCCTCTTTGCTCAAGGATAAATAGTCCGCGATTTGCGTGATAGCTCTGAACGAACCCCGCTTTGTGCAGTTTTCGAAATACCTTCTTTAGGCTCGTCGCAGCTTCGTCTTCTGTAATGAGCTCAAGCCGAATGAGATCCGAAGCGCTCACCTCGACCGGGAGCGTGCAGCAGCCTGCAAAGCAGCCCTCGCACATTTTGACAGAGCCAAACTTTACCCAAGTCGATGGGCGATCGATCGATACCGACATCCTCGCGCCTTAAATCACTCTGCTCCAAAACAGGGGTAGGTGTAGCTTCGTGGAGGAACGAGGTTCTCCTTCACCGTGCGGGGTGAGAGCCAGCGGTAAAGATTCAGGTGGGAGCCGGCCTTATCGTTTGTACCCGACGCGCGTGCGCCACCGAATGGCTGTTGTCCCACCACTGCGCCTGTGGGTTTATCGTTCACATAAAGATTCCCAGCTGAATGAAGGAGCGCACGCGACATCTTCTCAATGGCGACACGGTCCTGAGCGAAAATTCCACCCGTGAGCGCATATGGCGAGGTCTGATCACAGATTTTTAACATCTCTTCCCATTTCGAGTCGTCGTAAACAAAAGTTGTTAAAACGGGACCAAAGATTTCCTCCACCATCGTCTTCGAGTGTGGAGAGATCGTAAGAAGGACGGTCGGGCGAATGAAATAACCGACCTTCGAATCAGATGTCCCCCCAGCTAATACTTTCACCTCAGTGCTCGATTTTGCGCCATCGATGTAAGAGTTGATCTTTTTGAAGGAGCGGTCGTCGATGACTGCATTTACGAAATTTCTAAAATCTCGAACGTCTCCCATTTTTAGTTCCTGGGTCTGTTCAATGAGCGGCTTTTCAATTTTTTCCCAGAGTGATGCAGGAATGTAGGCGCGAGATGCAGCAGAACATTTCTGACCCTGGAATTC
>CAYOJT010000194.1:0-1929 GCA_964404365.1 uncultured Bacteriovoracaceae bacterium | reverse complement strand
GAATCAGGTTTGCGGTGAGAGCTTCTGGATCTGCAGAAGGGTGAGCGAAGACAAAGTCTTTACCGCCGGTTTCGCCGACTAAACGCGGATAGCTTTGGTACCGGGAAATATTTTCTCCGACTCTCTTCCAAATCGACTGAAAGGTCGCTGTCGATCCAGTGAAATGGATTCCGCCGAGTTTCGGGTGTTCCACGAGGACATCGCTTGTAAGGGGTCCATCGGCTGCGACCATATTGATCACGCCGGGTGGTAAGCCCGCTTCTTGGAACAGCTTCATGATGTAATACGCAGAGAGCATTTGCGTATCGGAAGGTTTCCAGACGACCGTGTTTCCGAGCATTGCAGGAGCGGCGCAGAGGTTCCCCGCAATTGCGGTGAAATTAAAGGGAGTGATGGCTAAAACAAAACCTTCGAGCGCGCGATATTCCAATCGGTTCCAAATTCCAGGGGATGAGATCGGCTGAACGTTTTGAATCTCTTGGTAGAACCGAGCGTTGAAGCGGAAAAAGTCGATCATTTCACAGGCGGAGTCGATCTCGGCTTGGTAAACGTTTTTCGATTGGCCGAGCATGGTCGCCGCATTCATCGTGTCGCGCCACGGACCCGCCAAAAGATCGCCAGCCTTCATAAAAATTGCGGCGCGTTCGCTCCATGGGAGAGCTTCCCAGTCGGCTTTTGCTTTAAGGGCTGCATCGGCAGCCTGTTCCAATTCCTTGCGACCCGCGAGGTGGAATTCTGCCAAAACATGACCATGGGCATGAGGCATCACCACAGTTCTTTTGTTCCCGGTGCGAATTTCTTTGCCGCCAATATACAAAGGAATTTCGATTTTTTCGCCGCCCATCTGAGCCAGACGATTTTTTAAACTTTCGCGTTCAGCTGAGCCAGGGAGGTAACTGCGAACAGGTTCGTTTTGAGGAGAGGGGATCTGGATGCCGGCGTTCATAATGACATTTCCGTTTCTGTGAATGTGCTTTGGTTTTATCGACCTAGCCATCAATTTGTCAAAAAAGAAGCGCCACGCCATAGCGCGTTCCTGCTGATTTTTTGGAGCGAAAAATTAGTAAAAAAAACTCATCAGTTGGGCCGGTTTCGTCCGATACTAAGCTTGAGGGCCAGGCTCTACCGTGAAAGACCACACCACCAAATTTCTTAGATTTGTCGCTTACCTCTACCTCGCATTTCCGGTGACGTACCTATTGTACGCGACCATCCTCTTTAACGTATCCGAAGGGCGACTTTGGAAGATGCTCTTTTCCTTTTCCTTCTGGGTGCTAGCCGGGACCGGAATCGCTGTGGGCTATGGATTCAAGGAAATGCGTCGATGGTCTTGGTACGTGTTTTTGATGAATAGCCTCTTTGTTGCTTATGCAAACGCGCTGATTGCGGTCCGATATTCTGAAAGTAATTATAAACTCCTGAGTTTCATCGTTTCGATCACCCTCTTGGTCGGGATGATTCTCAGAGTTGGAAAAGAAATTCGCGTACCCTATTTTTTACCGAAGATTCGGTGGTGGGAGAGTCATCCGCGCTACAAACTTTCGGTTCCCGTAAAAGTCGAGCGCGAGACGGATGGATTTGAGGGTGAGATCTTAGACATTTCGATCGGTGGGTGTTTTGTGAAGACCCGCATCGATATGAATCAGAATGAGAGAATTCTCGTTCGTTTTACGATTTTCGGCGAGCCGCTCGAAATTGGTGGAACTGTCGTTTGGCGAAGCCACAGTTCGGTCACGCACCCGAAAGGTGTGGGCGTAAAGTTCGATGTCTTGGATCATCTCTCGAAAAAGGTCATGAAAGCCGCCTGCGCTCATCTGAAGAAGATATCGGCGATGCAGGGCTCCCGCGGAAGGATGACCGAGGCTGAGTTCGCGAAGAAGATGGATGGACTCCGATCCCACCACCTACAAATCACTCAAAAGCAGAGCC
>CAYOJT010000193.1:0-6107 GCA_964404365.1 uncultured Bacteriovoracaceae bacterium | reverse complement strand
ACAGCGTCGGTGAGTGGCTTAGTCCCAAGTTTCTGGGCGGAAGCGAGCCTCGTCATGACATCAAAACCGAATCGCACTTGTTTATTGAGAAGGTGTGATTCAAGCACTACTTCACGTGTCGGAAGATGCGCAATCGACGCAACAAACCCTGTCGAACCCAAATCACAAACGAGGGCGTAATCTTCTATTTTTCCGGCGCTTAAACTCACGGCGTGCTTTTTGAAATTCGCACCTTCTGTGAGCTTGGGTTTTGAGCGGAGGTTCTCGGTTGATGGAACTTCGAGTGCGAGGTTCGTCTTTGGGCGCGCCTGGCAGGAGAGCCTCCAGCCAGCATCGAGTTCCGATTCGCGAAACGCGATTCGATCAATCGAGGTTGGAGCGGAAAAGCCATCCGTAATTTTTACGCGACACTTGTGACAGGTTCCATTTCCACCGCAGGCTGCGTTTACTTGAATTTCGGCGCCTTGGAGAAAATCAAGAAGCCTCGGACCCGCCGGGACCTGGAGTTCTTTCGTTTCGCCTTGGGCTTGGATGGTGAGTTTCACGGTTCTTATCGTGCAGGATTCAGCGTCGAAAACCAAGCGCGCTCCGAAAAGTGCTCTCACTTCAATAAGTTAAAAGAGAGTTCAAAAGGTATATAAAAAGTATATTTATGGTATATAATGAATATGATTTCGAGTTTAACCCACTGAAAAGTGAGAAAAACCGAATCAAGCATGGCATTGATTTCATTCAAGCTCAGATGATCTGGGAAGGTCCGGTAGCGAGATTTGAAGCCGGATATTTGTACGAGGCTCGAGAGCTGGTTGTTGGAAAAATCGGTTCCGATTTCTGGACTGCAGTCGTCACTGAGCGCAAAGAAAAAATCCGTATTATTTCTGTAAGGAGATCGCGTGAAAAAGAAAAAAAACTCTATTACTCATACTTCTGGACCAACGACAGCTGAAAACCTTGAAGAGCGGTTTGATAATGGTGAAGATGTTATGGACTATTTCACCGTACCCATTCAAAGGATCAATCTCGACCTACCCGTTTGGGCCATTAAAGAAATTGACCAAGAAGCGACTCGTAGGGGGGTTGCTCGTCAGGCCTTAATTAGGATGTGGCTCACTGATCGGCTTGATGTACTTAAAGATAAACCTAAAACCCGAACGTAACTGCATTCGAAATCGATAGAGTCCGACCGTAAAAAAACCGCTCCTTACCTTGCAGGCCCGTGTCACCAAAAAGCTTTACATAATACCAGGTGCGTTCGGTTGGCTTTGTCTCGTCTTGAAAATGAATCGATCCATCGGCTGGCGCGGCAAAAGTTTTATGAGGAACGCCATTTTTATAGAGAACGACGGATTCAATTTTGGCGTCCCGATGATTTCCAAGCATCTGAATTTCAACGTCGCTCCCGCGCGCTTTCAATACCGCAATCGGAGAATCAGGCGAAAAACTCACAGCGGTCAGACCTTTTTTTACGCCCTCTAAAATCGAGGCCGCGGTTTTATCTTTCGAGTAAACCCAAGTCGTAGGATTTCCAAGTGTAGTCGGATGAGTGGAGCTCCCTTTCAGGATGTGGGTGTCGCTTCCGCCCACTCCCGCGACGCGGATTCCGCGATCGAAATAGTCGCTCCAAACCTCACGAACTGCCATCCCGGATGAGGTCAAACGAAATGCTCCATTCCAAATCTCAAGTGCAGGAAGGTTATCTGGAAACGCATAATTCCAAGCGAAACCAAAAGTTTTTGGGTGATTGATCGAAAAAAGCGCGCCTGCCTTCAAAACGATTTCCTGCGCGCGAATCGGGTCGTCGTTGAGATTCGCATTCCAAACTTCAGAATAGTCGAATGGATGTGCGGACCAGATATTCATGTGTCCATGGCAAGTGCGCCAATCGATGCCGTGGGTCCATTCCATTCCGTAAATCAAAGTAACAGGACTCGCACCCAGGGCTTTGATTTCATCCCAGGTGGTAGTCGCGCCCTTCAGTTTATTGTCGTGGTCGGTGATTGCGATGAAATCGAGGCCTTGAATTTTTGCGAAATCTGCTAACTCCGAAACCGACGAATCCCCACCGCTATGAGTGGTGTGTACGTGAAAATCCCCTTTCAACCACGTATCCGCATTCGCGTTGAGCGATAGGAGAACGAGTGTGAAGAGGGGTTGGAAAAATTTCATCGCGCGCTCAAAAGTTCCGTTACGATTTCGATTCGGCCCAGTGGAGCCGAAACGCAGAAGCCTTCGCAGTCGGCTTCAATTTCCTTCATCACTTTCAGAGCGATTCCGATTCCTCGTTTTTCAGCCTCCCGCTTATCCGTTCCCGCTTTTTCCATCTCGTCGATGACCCACTTTGGAACATGAACGCCTGGAACTTCGTTTGCCATGAATTCAGCGTTTCGAAGCGATACGAGTGGCCAGATGCCGACGATGTTCGGGCGAATATAGGATCCGGCAGAAGCCTGGGCGCCGACGCCCGTCATCTTGGCCGTTTTTTCGCGCCACTCCAGGAAGGATTTCGAATCGAAAATGGGCTGCGTGACCGCAAAGTCCGCTCCGGATTCAACTTTGTATCCCCATCGTTTGAGTTCCGTGTCTAAGTTTGTCGCAGTAGGATTTGCAGCTACACCGATTCCGTAACCTGTCCCTTGGCCCAGAGATTCGCCGTTTGGGCTCGTGCCACGATTCAAACAATCTGCAAGGTAAGTGAGACCGATGGAATCGATGTCGTAAACGGCAGTTGCTTCTCGGTTGTTTCCGAGTTTCGGAGGGTCACCTGTGATGATGAGTACATCTCCCACGCCATTCAAGTAGGCGCCCAGTAAGTCCGATTGGAGAGCAATCAGGTTTCGATCGCGAGTCGTAAAATGCGGCATTACGCGCATTTTTCCCTTCGTTTCACGCTGAATCCAGGAAGCCAGGTGAAGTGAATTCACGCGAGTCATCGCGCGCGCGCCATCCGGAACGTTGACGAGCTCAACGCTTGCCGACGAGAGTTTTTCGATTCCTTCCATGAATTTCTTAACATCCGTTCCTTTGGGTGGAAGGATTTCAACGGACAAAACTTTTTTCTTTGAAGTGAGTTTCTGGCCCACAAAGGATGATTTTCGATCCGAGAGCGAAATGCGGGTCTGGCCTAAGTGATGGACTGGCTTTTCATTCGCTTCTGGGTCGTGAACTTCAATCGCTGTGAGGGTGATTTCATCCGCCTTCAGTCCGCCCGCTTGTTGAGCAGAGAGCATACGAACGGCTGAGCGAATAGCACGAATGTGATCAGGTCCAGTCCCACAACAACCACCGATTCCTTGGGCGCCTGCTTCGATAAAGCGCTTGGCGTATTTTGCCATATAATCGGGAGAGGTCATGTAGAAGTAGCGACCATTCAGGTGCCGTGGAGTTCCGGCGTTTGGCTGAACGATGATCGGTTTTTTTGTGAGGGGTCTTAACTTTTGAAGAGAAGTCAGGAGATCGCTTGGACCCTCAGAACAGTTTAAACCTAAGTATTGAACATCCGCACGGCCACCGATGAGTTTCGCAAATGCAGCCAGTAAGTCCACCTGAGAACTTTTTGCGGAAAGTGAGGCGATGATCGGACGAATCGGGTCCGCGCGGCGAATGCCGTCGATTGCGGCGCCAAGCTCGCTTAGGTTTGTGAAGGTTTCAAGAACGTACGCCTCATAGGCGTAGTTCTTCGGATCTTGAGTGGCTGCATTGTTTGCAGTTTTCGCGACACGTTCAAATTCGTTTCTCGATTCATCGAGACCAAAAGCCCCGAGCGGCTCAACCAGCACGCCCAGAGGTCCAACCGAGAGCGCGAGAGAAACGCCGCTCGTATCGATGACCCGATGATCTTTCCCGGTCGGTTCTCTGCCAGCACGGGCTGTGTTTCCGTTTTTCAGTGCGCCTCTTAAGAGCGCATCGAGCTGACTTTCGATATCGAATTTTTTAAGCTGAGGAACGTTTGCGGAAAACGTATTCAGCGTTAGGACTTGTGCTCCCGCTTGAACGTAGGCTGCGTGAACGGCAATTACGTCGGAGGGGGAGTTCAGGTTCAGTTCTTCGAAGGGGCGATTGATGTAGAAGCCGCGCTCGTAGAGTTCGGTTCCTATGCCGCCGTCGAGGAGAAGGATTGGGTTTTGTGTGTTTGGAGTCATTATCTTTAGGTAACCTTAGACTCAGGTTTAACCTAAAGTAGTTGGGTATTAAAGAACAAGGCCCCGCGTTAAACTACGCTTTGATTTTTTTACGCCGTTCAATGATCGAAACGACCTCTTGAGCGACATCGGCGAGCTGGGACTTCGAAAGACGATATTTTCTTCCCGCAGCATGACTTTGGGCACTTGTAATGAACTGTCTTAAAACCTCGTTCATCAAGGTTTGGTATCGGGTGTTTCGTTTTTTTGCGGCCTCTTTTAGAGACCTAAGTACGTCCAGGTCGATCATCGTTGTAATTCGTACTTTTACATTTTTCGGATGGAACTCGGAATCATCGGTTTCGAATGTGCCGTAAGATATGTTTTTAGTTTTACTCATCGTGAATCTCCGCCCAGGCATCTAGAAATAGGGTTTTATTTTCTTCGATAAAATTTTGAATTTTTCGGATTTCTCGTGCGGTTACGCCATAGGCTTCCTTGCATTCAAAATTCATCAAGTCGAATTTCATATGTGTCCCAGGACCGTAAATATGCACATGAGCGGGTCGATGATCGTGGGTATGGATCATAAACCGGTAATTCACTGTTCTCAGGATCGTAGGCGACACCGAAACTCTCGCTTTCATTATATGCATATAAATATGCATATTCAATCTTTTCGATAAGTGCAGGAAAGAATGGAGCAATTCGTAGGCCAGCTCGGATGGCTAATGACTGAATGAGGTATGAATGATGATGAGCGATGGGACTTGGGGTCCTGTTTTCAGAGTTTTAAGATTTATGTGAACTGTAAAAATTCGAGCGGCGAGCGAGCATTTTCGATCGCATCAAGTGCCGCATTTCCCATGGCAAGCACGGACTCATGTGTGCTGCCGCCGATGTGCGGGGTCGAATAGAAATTTGGATGTTTGAGAAGTTCAGAATTTTTAGGTGGTTCAACCGCAAAAACGTCAAATCCGACACCAGAAAGTGCGCCGGATTTTAGAGCGTGAAGAGCTGCATCCTCGTCGACTAGTCCTCCGCGAGCCGTATTAATCAAAACCGCGCCCTTTTTCATTTTCGAAATCCACTCGCGCGAAACGAGATTTCTGTTTTTCGCGTTCAGCGGCACGTGGATGGTGACGACGTCTGATTTTTCAAAAAGATCACTCAGGGATGAAGCAATCACTCCGTGAGTCCGATAAAACTCTGAGTAGGAAGTTTCGTGACTCCTGAGATCGTATGCGCGAATTTCACAACCGAAGGGCTTCAGTAACGAAACCATTTCACGGCCAATGTTTCCGCATCCGATGATGCCGATCTTTTTGCCGCTGAGTTCGTTTCCACGAGGTTGTTTCCACTCTCCTTGCATCAGAAGGGAGTGAGCCTGAGGGATGAGGCGAACGAGGTTTAGCATGAAAGAAAGTGTGAGTTCCGCAACCGATCTGCGATTCACCCCGCCCGTCCAACCCAATTTCACGCCGTGTCGATCCATGGCGTGAAGGTCGAGCATGTCTAAGCCCACGCCGTATTTTGCGATGACTTTCAGTTCAGGCAGCGCGCTTAAGAGTGCGTCGTCAATTGTTTCTAGGCCTGTGATGGCGTGGGAGTAGCCAGCTAAAAAACTTACGAGCTCATTTTTTTGTAAAACGGATCCCGCATCGTTGAAGCGAATATCGACTCCAGGATATCGGCGAATGAGTTCTTCGCGGTGAACTTTCGATTGGGAAAGTGATTTTGAGGTTACAGCGATACGCATGCTCTAGTTTCAGAGATAGCGCATCAAGTCGCGAAGGCAAAGTTTTAAAATGCAGTCTACCACAAGAATAAATTTTTTCTATAGATTGAATTAATTATAAACGTAATTATCAACACTTAGTTCATTTTTTAGAGCAGTAAAATGGATCGATTTTTATCCAATCGGGTGGGTAAATTGGAGGATTAATACCTCTCAAAAACCACTTCGACGGCATGAATACAGATTTATTT
>CAYOJT010000192.1:0-6119 GCA_964404365.1 uncultured Bacteriovoracaceae bacterium | reverse complement strand
CGACATCTGCGTATGTCATCGTTCCCAGGATCACCCCAAACCAAAGCCCCGCACTGACGTACCAGCGTCGCTCACCTAAAATCTGGGCGATTTCTGATATGAACCATGAAGTCGCGACCAGCGCTAAAACGGACGGAATGAGTGCGCCAAAAATCCCGAATCCAAAGACCTTCCAACCGATCAGAGTCATCCAGTATTGAAAGGGTGGTTTCAAGAAGTTGGGCTCACCAAAGAGTCTCGGAATCAACCAGTCACCTTTTTCACGCATTTCTTGCGCGATGGCGATGTAGGTCTTTTGATCGCCCGTCAGCGGCATACTCAGATCACCGAGACGCGGCAAATAGGCAAGAACGATCCAAATCAAATGTCCTGGGTGCTGCCAGAGCTTTTTCAGCATAAGCATATCGTTGAGTTCAATTTAACCCTTTATCGAAGCTCCGCGCATCCGTTAATATAGAGAGACAGCAAATTTTAGGGCAAAAGGATACGCCCCAAGAGGAAAATATGAGCCAAGATCGCATCGTCATCGTCGCAGGAACTCGAACCCCATTCGTCCGCGCTCGGACCGTCTTTCAAAAGCTATCACCCGCAGCCCTGGGTGGAGTAGTTCTCCGAGAAACGGTGGCGCGATCGGGAATCCCCGCTAAAGCCGTCGATGAAGTCTACTTTGGGATCGTGAGCGCCCCGGCAGAAGGAACGAACGTTTCGCGCGAAGCACTTTTTGATTCGGGATTACCCGCTACGATTCCTGCAACAACCATCAATCGCTACTGCGCATCAGCTGCTGAAGCTGCCGCCGGCATTATGGGAAAAATCGCAGCAGGTCAGATTGAAATTGGACTCGCAGGCGGAGTTGAATCCATTTCCTCCGTCCGCGCACTCTTTTCACAAGAGGCGACAGACTTTTTCTCCGACATCGCCCGCATGAAAACGACCGGACAGAAACTCGGACACCTCGCGAGCTTTAAAGCGGGATACTTAGCTCCTCATGCTCCTGGAATCAAGGAACCCACCATTGGATTAACGATGGGTCAAAGCGCTGATCTCATGGCTCGACAGTTTGGAGTCTCGCGCGAGGAACAAGATCGTTACGCGGTCGACTCCCACAAAAAGGCTGCCGCAGGTTGGGAAAGCGGATTTTACGCGAATCACGTGGTTGGCGTAGCCACTCCAGATGGAAAACTCATCGATAAAGACACGGATATTCGTCCCGATTCGAACGTCGAAAAACTTTCGACCCTTCGTCCCGTCTTCTACAAAGACGGAACCATTACTGCGGCGAACGCTTCACCTCTCACTGACGGCGCATCTTGCATCATGATGATGAAAGAATCGAAAGCTCGCGAACTCGGATTGAAGCCACTGGGCGCAATTCGCTCCTACGCTGCAGCGGGCGTCGACATCCAGAAAGAACCTCTGCTCATCGGACCGGTTTACGCGATCCCACGCGCACTCAAAGCGGCCGGAATTGAATGGAACAACTTAGACATGATCGAAATTCACGAAGCCTTCGCGGGCCAGGTCCTCTCTACCTTCCGGGCGATTGAGAGCGATACGTTTGCTAAAGAAAAACTTGGGATCGGATCTAAAATCGGTACCGTCGACATGGCAAAAGTAAATCCACACGGCGGATCGATTCCGCTCGGCCACCCATTCGGCGCAACCGGAACGCGCATGATTCTCCAGGCATTACACGGCTTGAAGAAGAAACAAAAGAACCTGGCCCTCATCTCCATCTGCGCTGCAGGTGGTTTGGGCTCCGTTCTCGTTGTCGAAGCTCTTTAATTCTCTCTTTTAAAATTCGAACGTGTCGAGTTTATCGACCATTCGAGCCAGCTCCGCGTGATGGCGAAAAGCCGGTGGGATCGTCACGACCGGTTCGGTAGAAACAACCGCGACGGCCATTGCATTTAAATGAATCGAAGGACCTTCGCTCAGAACTCCGCGCGCAGGCTGCGAGACCGATTCCGAAACCACGGGCCTTTCGATCCGAAGCCCACGGCCTCTCGCGAATGCTCGCGCCAGATCTTCTTCAGCGTTTTTCGCGATCAGCGCACGCGTCCGCCCACTGGGTTGAGGAGGTTGAACGATAACGGAGCTTAAAATACTTGGAAGTTTCATTTCAGGTTTCTCCTCGGGTTGAACGGTGGCTTTATCTTTTTTACCGATTTCGACATGATCCAGTGTGACGATCTCGTTTACTCCGACTATTTTGCGAACTTCGTCTAAATCCATTTCAAAGTAATCTTCCCAGCGCACAGCCATGAAATTTTTTGCTTCTCCAGCCGCTTTCCATCCTTTTGAGATGGCATCGAAAACGGAGCCGATTGCCTCTGGCTTTTTAAAGAGCGCAATTAAGATTCCCGCCACAACCACCACCGCGTTCATCGGGGATTGAATCTGGCGAACATAGAATGCCGAAATAGCGACCTCACCAATCGGAGTGGCAGGATAACCGAGAACCACATGGTGAATGTCGTGAGTCTGTCTCGCTCGACGGCGAATATAGATGAGATCTGTATCGGTCGTATCCTCGATCTTGGGCCAAGTGATCGGATTCTGAATATCGGGACCGGCGCAGAACATACCGAAATGATGACCCAAGGTATGAGAAGGAAGTTTTTTCAGCGCCTCAAAATCAAACGGATCAGAAAGAAATCGAGATTCCATCAGGGCGCGCATATCGGGATCCGATCGAAGACGGATCAGACAATTTCTAACGGGCTTCGAATCCTCGAACGCGCGCATTCGAAAAATAGGATCGATGTTATTTGGGCGAATCACCAAACGGAGTAAGCCGTAGATCAATGCCGCGATGGCTTTAATGGTTTTCCCCAGACGAGTGAACATGGACCGCCCTCTCTTACGAATGAACCTAGTGCGCGAGCAGCTATTTACCACAGTTTATGACTCAGCGCGTAAAATTCTCCTCGCCTTTTAAAGAGGCCGTTTTATACTCTATCTACATGTAATTATTGGTTTTTTATAGGAACCGGAACAAAGTTCTGCTCATTTGTTACCGATAAATAGTGCATCGCGTTAGCGCAGCATGTAAATAGGGTCGCGGGGTAATTTGTATGGGTCTCACTAGAAAAATCAAATTCGTATCTTCAGGTCGTTATTTACCTAAGCGCGTGGTTCCCGGTTCAGAGATTGATCGCATCTTAGGTGTGAGTGAAGGGACTTCTGAGCGCATGTCAGGCGTGGCCAAGCGTCACTATGCCGACCCCGTAGAAGAATCCAGTTCACGAATGGCTGCAGAGGCCGCAAAAATCGCGCTGAAAAATGCGAAGCTCAGTTTCAAAGATATCGATGCCGTAATCTGCGCAAGCGGAACACCTCAACAGACCATTCCCTGTACTGCAGCTCTTGTTCAAGAAGCACTCGGCGAGCTCGAAAGTGGAAAACCCTCATTCGACATTAACTCCACCTGCCTGAGCTTCGTCACTGGGCTCGACACGATTTCTTACATGATCGAAGCCGGTCGCTATAACCGCGTTCTCCTCATTTCAAGCGAGATCGCATCCGTCGGAATCAATTACGAACATGCTGAAAGCGCGTGTCTCTTTGGAGATGGCGCCGTCGCTTGGGTGATCGAAAAAACTCCTGCAGGCGAATACTCCGAAATCGTTTACGCAAAAATGGAAACCTACAGCTCAGGCGCGGAGACCTGTAAGATCGAAGCCGGAGGAACGAAGTACCATCCTCGACACAACTCTCAGTACGACGAAAAGACGAGCGCCCTTCGTGCACTCTTTCATATGGACGGTCGAAAAGTTTTCAAACAAGCAAGTACCGTCGCTCCAGAATTTTTCGCTCGCGTTCAGAAAGAGACGGAGATGGATCTTCTCAAGGATATCCAACTCTTCATTCCACACCAGGCCAGTAAGTCAGGGATGGAAATTGTTCGCCGTAAGCTCGAAATCCCTGAAGATAAATTCATGAATATTTTGGAAAACCACGGGAATATGATCGCGGTTTCCATCCCACTTGCGCTCTCTTATGCCGTTGAGCAAGGACGAATTAAGCGCGGGGATAAGGTCATGCTACTCGGAACTTCAGCTGGCTTCTCGATCGGGACAGTCATTTTCGAGTATTGATAGAGTTTATGAGTTCTCACCCGCTTACCTTTTTAATCACCGGCGGTCGTGCGCCCTCGGCACTCGATATTTCGCGCCAACTCCATGAAGCGGGCCATCGCGTCTTGATCGCCGAATCTCAGCTTTATCCGATTTCTAAGGCGAGCCGAGCCGTCTCCAAAACTTTTCTCATTCCTAAACCCAATTCAGACTTCCAAGGTTTTATTGGAGCGCTCAAAAAAATCATCCAAGACGAAAAGGTAGATGCTTTGATTCCTACCTGCGAAGAATCCTTCTTTGTCTCTCGCGGGAAAACGGAGTTGGAAGAACTCTGCCGAGTTTGGACGGATTCCCCGGCCACAATGAAACGCCTCCACGACAAGTGGGCATTCAATCGGTGGGTTTATGAGCTTGGGCTTCCATCTCTCCGAACCGCACTCTGCCACTCACGCGAGTCCCTTCAGTTCGCGGTTGAAAAGGAACTCGAAAGACACGAGCGAGTGGTCATCAAACCGAGCTTTTCGCGATTTGCATCGAAAACTTTTATCTTGAAAAAAGGTGACTCCATCCCTGAAACAGCAGAACCGAATTCAGTCTATCCGTGGATCGTCCAGGAGGCTGCTACCGGTGAAGAATTCTGCTCGTACTCTGTGGCATGGAAGGGAAAACTCGTAGCCCATTCCGTGTATTCGCATGAATTCACTGCGGGGAAGGGCGCCGGCATTTGTTTTGAAAATCAGGACATTCCAGAAATCGAAGCCTGGGTTTCAGCCTTCGTTCAAAAAACAGGCTACACCGGACAGATCGCTTTCGATTTCATGCACACAAAATTGGGCGCACTCGTACCACTCGAATGCAATCCCCGCGCTACAAGCGGAACCCACCTCTTTGGAGGCACCTCACGCTTAGCGGAAGTATTTGCGAACCCGGAAAACGTCTCGACACCTGCGAAACCGGCTCGTGAAGCTCGCGGAATGATTGGTGCGGCGATGTTTATCTACGGCCTCTTTCAGATTTCAAGTCCTAGGAAACTTTTTCGATTCATCAAGACTCTCCTTCAGGCACGAGAGGTCCTCTTTCGTTTCGAGGATCCCGCCCCTTTCTTCTATCAATTTAAAAGCCTCTACTATTTCTGGCGAGAAAGCTTGGTAAACGGAAAGACGCTTCTTGAGATCTCGACCCAGGATATTGAGTGGAACGGCGGAGAAATAAAATGAAGGTCTTTATCACCGGCGGAACCGGGTTTTTAGGTAGCCACCTCGTCCACGCCCTTACTGATCGCGGTGTGGTGAGCACCTTTATTGGACGAAATGAAAAACTGGGCCGCACCTATGAAACCAAACTCGCGAAGTTCATGTCCTGTGACACAACCGACGAGAATCGAGTTCGCGATTTGATGAAGGGCCACACCCACGTCATCCACTCTGCGGCACTTACTGCACCTTGGGGACGCCCTGAGGCCTTTCGTTCCGCGAATGTAGACGCCACCGTCTCACTGTTAAAGGCCGCCCAATCACATTCGATTGAACGCTTCATTCAAGTTTCGACCCCATCCGTTTACGCTACCGCTTATCCACGACTCGATATTCGCGAGTCGGAACCGCTGCCAGAAAAATTCCTCAATGACTACGCGGCTACAAAGTACGAAGCAGAACTGAAAGTCTTAGAAGCTGAAAGTGCGGGACTTTTCACCGTCCGCTTTCGTCCTCAAGGCATTTTTGGACCGGGTGACCAGGCGGTATTTCCTCGCATCATTGATACCGCGAAACGTGGATTTATTCCGGTAGTGGGTGATGGCTCAAATCGAATCGATATTACGTTCGTTTCAAACGTCGTCGATGGAATTCTAAGCGCCCTAGATGCTCCCGCTCAAATTCGCGGGAAAGTGTACAACCTGACAAACAATGAGCCCGTTTCAAATTATGAAGTGATTCGCTCCGTGCTGGGACGTCTCGGCATTCAGTACAAGGAAAAGCGAATGCCTTTCTGGGCAGCCTATGCGCTGGGCAGTGCGCTTGAATTTGTTTCCCGCAATTTCCA
>CAYOJT010000191.1:0-6156 GCA_964404365.1 uncultured Bacteriovoracaceae bacterium | reverse complement strand
AGCTATTCTCGAAATAGCAGCGAGGACGAAATTAAAATTTTCGCAGGAAAAATCCGAGATCTTCTCTTCGCCTATCAGCTGGATCCGGCTCAAGACTTGACCGTTGCGACTCCGGATGAATGGGCGTTTGGTTTTGAGTGGGCGCGGAAAATCGATTCGCGTTTCTCGAGTGGGCTCAGCGCCGTCGCCTATCATCGAAACGCGGATGTTGCGCTTGGGTTCCCATCTGAGAAACGTGACGTGCGCGTGGGCGCTCCCTTTCGCTATCGCGGAGATAAAATCGAAGCGAGCATCTCACCGACCTTTTACCGTGACCTAAAACAGGATCAGTCGATTCGCGCGGGCGAACTTACGCTTCACACGAAAGTAACGCCTACCGTTTCGATTCCTGTCGCTCTCCAAGAATCGCGACAAGATATTCCGCGCGTTTATTTTTCAACCCTACTCGACGCTCCTGCCCTTCCGCTCAGCGTGGATCGGAAGCGAAGTTTAAGTGTCGGACCGAAAATCACGATTGGAAAATCGGAGCTCACGCTCCAGGGAGTCGCCGAAGAAGGTTTCGATTTGAATCGAGGCGATAATCAGTACACGGCCTATGCCTCAGGTCAGTCGACTGAAGGAGTCTGGAAAACGCACGTGGTCTTCCAAAGTCGAAACATCCGCACCACCGGCTCTAAAACTTCTGAAACCTTTTTAGACGGTACGATTCAGTTGAAAAAGTACTGGCTCCTGACTGCGGGCGCGAAATACCACTCCACCCATGCGCGCACCATGAATCTCCAGACGGGGCTCGATTTGATCCCTCTCTTCTTCGAAAATAATGACACGTCGCAGCTAAAAACTTTAATCCTTTCCCTGGATTGGAACGACCAAACGAGCGGCTACTATTTCGGCTACTCCGGCATCAATGAGTCGAGACTCTTCGCCGTACAATTGCGATCTTCTTATGGAAAATTTGCTCTCCTTTTAACGGCAGGAAAACAGCCGGGCGGCCTCCAATGTACGGGCGGGGTCTGCACCCAAGTCCCCGCTTTAAATGGAGTTCGCGGCACGCTCGAAACCCACTGGGTTTTCTAAAACTTGTCACGTCCTAATGCGTGATGTTAATCCTAAGTCCATGAACAATTTCCGTGTATTGCTGGCATCTCTTTGTTTATCCGCGCTTATTTTGAATGGCTCCGCGCACGCGGCCCCGAAGTTTCAATCTGCAGACTTCATCGCCTTCCAAGAAGCGAAAGCAAAAGCCCTGATCGAGGGAAAAAAGATCATGCTCATCGCTTCGGCTGCTTGGTGCGGACCATGCGCTGAACTCGAAGAGATCTTAAAAATCGATCGCGCGAAACTCTCACCTGAGCTCGACCAGTACCTGATTTTCGATACCGAGCAGACCTGGTCCGAGATGAGCTACATGACGGATCTTTTACCGTCTGAGAATTTCGGTTTCCCGGGCGTTCGCTTGATCGATCCTGCGACTGACCGATACACCGCGATTGGAATCACATCCTTCTTCCTCCCTAATTTCCCACTCGTGAAAACCTTGCTCGCCGAGTTCTCGGCCGGTCGATCGGTTCACGATTTACTGGTCGCTCAGTATCAAGACGCGTTGAAAGCCGGAAAAAGCTTCAGCTACATGAATCCAACCTCGAGCTACGATATTCTCGATCACCTCTTGATGACGGGATCCTATGAGCCATCCTTCGAGAAATCGGGCGCATTTTGGAAAATGCTTCGTGACGATGCAGCCGCGCACCCTTCTCAGTTTCAGTTCGACGCTCGCTACGGAATAAAAGAGATGCTCGAAAGATCTGAAGTTCAGCTTCTTTCTCGGGGCGGCCATACGCTCGATGAACTTCGTGCACTCGATCCAGGCGCGTTTCTGAACACCTCACCCGATAGTTCCTACCTCGATTACCTGAATTTCTTAGTTCCCATCCGTGAATCCTGGTACGTGGGCGACTATGCTCAAGCGACGAAGATCTGTCGCGAGCAGGCTCCAAAACGTTACACGGCGGCACTTCAGTGGAAGGCAGAAATCATCTGTAAGGAACTCGCCGTACTCGACGGAAGCATGAGCGCGGACGATGTTGAAACCTACATGAACGGCCTCACCGCTCAGGAGCGCGAGAAGGGCTATGATTATCTCGTGAGCCTCGCTGTTCTTGCAGGCCGTATTGACCTCGCAGAGAAACAGCAGCTCGTGAATTATGCAGTGATGCTGAAAAAATATGGTGGCGACCCAACACTGAAAGCACGCATTGAAAAAGCAAACGCTGAGCGCCTTGCTGCTTTCACTCAGAAAAAACGTCATCCTTAAACTTTTAACCTCCCCGCGTAACCCTGTATCGGAAAGAACGAAGATGAATAAAGGACTAGCCACACTCCTCTTGGCACTTGGAATGTTCACAGGCGCAACAGCACGCGCAGAGTGGAAAAGTTTTGAACGAAGCCAGCTTGAGGCCGCTAAAGCCGACGCGCTCATTCAAGGAAAGAAGGTTTTCCTTCAGATCAGCGCCGCATGGTGTGGACCTTGCGCTGCAGTCGAAAAGTATTTCGACGATCACGCGGTAGAGATGAAACCTGCGTTTGATCAGTATGTCGTCGTTCGTTTTGAAGAGCTCTTTTTCGAAGTGAACTTCCTCAGCGACTTCATGGACCATGAAGGATTTGATTTTCCAAATCTCCTCCTCATTGATCCTGCGACAGGGAAAGAGAGCTTCGTCGATATTGATACCGATGCCGCGCCTTCTCAATTTACAGAAGTCTTAAATCTTTTTGCTCAAGGCTCAGATCTCGCTGATCTGTTCACTGCAGATTATAAAAAGCGACTCGCAGCAGGAGAGCATTTTGGGTTTGAAAGTCCTACGACCTCATTCCTATCGCTTCACAACGCACTTCTCACGACCGCAGTTTCGAAGCCTGCGACTCAGTTTGCATCTCTTGTGAAAGAAGTTCGTGACGCTGCTCTCGCTCACCCCGATCAGTTTCAATTCAGTCCAGACTGGGGCATCACAACTCACACGAACCGCATCTACGATACGGTTGGGAGCCGGAAAGATTTCGATATGGCCGCGGTGAAAAAGCTCGATCCGATGGCGTTTTCGGATTTTTCGGGACCTGCGGGAGTATTTTATCAATACGTTTACGATTTCCAAACTCAGCTCGGTCACATTTACCGCGCGCAGGGAATTGAAGCAGCAGCGAAAGCCTGCGACGCTCTGAAAGCGACCGCCGATTCTCACTACAGTGATCGCGACTTCTACGACGGTGGAGGTGCTGCGACCGCTCGTGAAATCGTCTGCACTCAGCTCAACTACATCGCTGGTCTGAAAACGAAAGAAGAATCCCTCGCTCGCTTTGATGCGATCCCTGTCGCAGAGACCGATGCAGGCGCGAAGCGCTCTGCGGGACTCATGGCGATGCTCGGAGAATATCCGCGCGCGGTGGAGTACCTCGAAAAATCGAGAGCAAACTACGCGAAAGCCTACGCAAAGAGTAAGCTCCTCCCCCGCATTCACGCAGCCTTTGATGTTCGTCGTGCTGCTTTTGAAGCGGGTAAAGTTCACCCGGAGGCTCGTTAAGCGAGAAATGATGATGATGAAAAGGATCGCGCTTCTCACGCTTGCTTTATTTTCTTCCTGCGCAGGTCGATTGGATGACTCTGCGAAGGGAGCTGTGAATTTTTCACAGTATAATTTGCAGCCGGGGAAGCCAGCGCTGATCGCGTTTGCGGCACTTTGGTGTAAACCTTGTCGTGAAGAAATTCCCTCTCTGAATCAGGCAAATATCGATTTCGGAGCGAAACTTCAGGTGGCTGAATTCCTGGTTGAGGGTCAGCTGGAAGGTTCTCTTCCCGTCGAAGGAGATCGCTCTGCGTTCACTTCGAAAAGTGGAGATCGGCCAAACTACTCGATCGACATCGATCCGAGATGGGAAAAGTTTGATTCGCTGAATCCGCCAAAGCGCGCTCTTCCCCTCATGGTTTTTGTTGATGGCGCTGGA
The DNA here is from genome assembly GCA_964404365.1 of uncultured Bacteriovoracaceae bacterium. Lineage (GTDB taxonomy): Bacteria > Bdellovibrionota > UBA1018 > UBA1018 > UBA1018 > JACMQW01. The sequence continues at coordinate 2,157 of CAYOJT010000191.1, read as the reverse complement.
AATGTGCGCGCGATGGCTCAGCGGAGTATGGATTACGAAAGTGAACTGAAGCCTTGGATTCAGGCGTCGCTTGCTGGAGTGCCTGCGCCGATTGAACCGACGCCGGTTCCGGGAGCGGAACTTCGCACGGTGACTTTCGCTCAGTGGTTAGCGGAAACTCCCGACCACGCGCCGGGCACTGAGATGGATCGAAATTTCCGCGCCGCTTGGGCTAAGGGCATCGAGAAGTATTCCTTTGATCCGACTGAAATGGCGTTTGAAGACGGATCGATTTCGGAGCGAAGGCTTGATCCCGCGCTACCTTTTGAGACGACCGGGGGCACCTGGCATAGCGAGACGTGCGTCCTCAGTGTTTACGTGAAGCCGAACGGCGAGTACGTGAATTCAAACGGCGTTTGTCACTGAGGTCGCGACGCCCGTCTCGGGCGGTGGACGAATTGCCTGTTTTTCTTAAATTTGCTATAATCATTAGTCTGGGGACGTCACGGCTTCGACAGGAGCGCTGAAGTCTCAAAGGCGTGTGGTGGCGCCGGAGGCCACCTAAAAACCGGCACTTGTAATTGGCAACGATTACGCACTCGCAGCTTAATTAATTAAGCTACGCGTCTTACCTGCGATCTCCCATGTTTCGGGATAAGACGTCATTTAGTGGGATAGTCTTCCATCTCTCGCAGATGGGTGGTGGGCGAAACTAAAGTCTGCGGTGACTACCGGCAGTTTGGTCATGGACGTCCGGTAGTTAAACTAAATCATGCACCTACACACGTAGAATTTGTGATGGATCGCTTTTGGACGTGGGTTCGACTCCCACCGTCTCCACCATTTCAAAAAGCCCTGACCGTAAAAGGTTGGGGTTTTTTATTTTCAATCAAAACAACTAATTATCTAGAAGAGGCTCATTGAGTTCTTGACCTGAAAACGCCTAAAATCGCCTATAGAGGGGTCCCTGCAACACTTTGTAGTAATCGGTCGTAGTAACCGAATTTTCTGTAGTAACCGTTTACTACGTTTACTGCTCCCCTCAGAACTGTTTACAGCTGAAGGCGGAGACTTTTCTAGACTACGACCCCTTGCGAAAGATTGCCGCACGCTACCCGACCGATATACACTTCTCTTTGTGAGCGACTCCTCGAATAATTCCTATTACGAACGCAATGCTAGGTCTCTCGCCGAATTCTATGCATCCATTACTCCCAAAGGTAGTTACAAGCTGATTCAGCGGTATTTCAAATCTGGCTCACACCACACTTACGACATTGGATGTGGGAGCGGTCGTGACGCGGCCTACCTCAACGCAAAAGCCTATAAGGTCGTCGCATTCGATGCATCGGAAGCAATGCTAAAAGAAGCTCGTCGAATGAATCCAGGTATCGACTACCGAATCGCGAGTCTTCCCAGGCTAGAATCTATTCCCGATGCGAGTGCGGATAATATTCTCTGTGCAGGTGTTTTGATGCACATTCCGCCTGAAGAAATCATTACAGCGGCTACATCATTAAAGCGATGCCTCGTGCCTGATGGAATTCTGTTACTGAGCTATCGAAATCCAGGTGCGAACGATGAAACAGACCATCGAGTCATGTACGATATCTCAATAGCACGTCTAGCGATTCTTTTTGAGAGCCTAGGTATGCGAGTCCTTCATCGCGAGTCGACCGAGGACTTAGCGGGACGAGGACATACCTGGCACACAGTAGTAATCCAAAACTCCGCAAGCCCACTTTCCGACGGCTTATACCGGATTCAAAATATTCTCGAGCACGACAGAAAAACAGCTTCCTATAAATACGCGCTCATTCGTGGGCTTGCCTTAATGTCAGTCAGAGACTCAAACGGCGTCCTTTTTAGTCCAGATGGAAATACAGTATTCGTTCCTATTCGGAAAATGTCTGAGTATTGGTTCAGATTTTATTGGAAGCTTACAAAAACTGAACAGACGAGTGATCCGAACCGTCCTGCCGCCTTTTTCGAGGAACTGGAAGAAGCTCAAACTCAAGGTGATCCGACCGTATTTCTACAACAGAGTCTTTTCGAGATGAGCGAAGGTTCACCGAGTACGCATCTACTAAAAATACTAAAAAAAATTGCCCAAACGCTGGTCCGCGGTCCTGTTCGCTACACAGGTACCTCCTCTAACCCAGTTTTCACCTACTCTGA
>CAYOJT010000190.1:1969-6174 GCA_964404365.1 uncultured Bacteriovoracaceae bacterium | reverse complement strand
GGCCGACCGTTTTTTCATTACCGGGGATAAAGCGTGAACTCATCAGAACACGATCGCCCTCCTCAAGCTCAATGGTCGAGTGTTCGCCCTGAGAAACGCGCCAGAGCGCTGAACGGTATTCGCCCTGTGTTCCTGTTGTCATGACGATCACATCTTTTCGAGTCTCGGAATCGATATCATCCAGGGCGATCAGTCGACCCGCGACGTCCTTAATGTGTCCTGACTCAAGAGCGAGTTTGAAGTTTTGTTCCATACTGCGCCCACAGAGTGCGACTTTTTTATCCTGCTTCTTCGCAAGCTCAAAAACCTGAGCCATCCGAGCGACGTTCGAAGAAAAAAGCGCTACCATGGTTAGGCCTTCTGCCTTAGCGAATAGCTCTTCAAATGCCTGGTAGACGATGCTTTCGGAGCTTGAATGTTCACAGCGCTCAACGTTTGTCGAGTCAGAGAGAAGAAGAAGAACGCCTTCGTCTCCGGCCTTCTGAAATATCTTTGGATCAAAATTTTGGCCAAAAAATGGGGCTGAATCGATCTTAAAGTCTCCCGTGTGAATGACGCGTCCTGCGGGAGTGTCGATGATCAAAGCAGCGGCATCGACGATGCTGTGATTGACAGAAACGGTTTGAACGGCGAAGTCTTTTGTTTTGAAAACTTCGCCCATCTTAAATGTCCGAATCTCAGTTGAATCAATAATCCCATGTTCGGTCAGTTTTTCTCGAAGCATGAGCGATGTGAATCGAGATGCATACAGAGGAGCTCGGATTCCCGATTTCAACAGATACGGGATTGCTCCCACATGGTCTTCATGGCCGTGGGTACAGATAATTGCTTTCACCTTATCTGCGCGGTCCTTCAGGTACTTAAAATCAGGAATTACGAATTCAATCCCAAAGTGATCAAGATCCGAGAACATTACTCCGCAGTCGATGACGATGATCTCGCTTTGCGATTCGAGAATCATGCAGTTCATGCCGATTTCGCCTAAGCCCCCCATCGGTAGGACTCGTATCGTGCCCTCATCAATCAGAAGTTCGTTTAGGTATGAATCCATTTAGGAGGCCGATCCGGTGTGTAGAAGCTCGCGAACTCTGGCCGCGAGAATGTCGGCTGCGACATCGCTTTCTTCTCCCACGATGAGGTCTGCGTATTTCCGAGTCGGCTCTAAGAAGAGTTGGTGCATCGGTCTAACGGTATCATAATATCGGCGAATAATTTCATCGTGAGTTCGGCCTCGATCGCGGACGTCTCGGTGAAGACGACGGATGAATCGAATGTCGGATTCCACATGAAGGTAAACCTTCACATCAAATAGATTCCGAAGCGCCTCGTCCCAAAGAGCAAAGATCCCTTCCATGATCACTACACGGGCCGGACCCGTTTTTACTGTCTCAGGCGTTCTCCGACTGGTCTTGAAATCGTAAACGGGGACCGCAACAGCTTCGCCCTGTTTCAATCGTGAAAGATGGTCACGGAGAAGCGGCCAATCAAATGCATCGGGGTGATCGAAGTTTGCTTCACCGTGCACTCGGTGAGTTTGAGACGGAGAAGGAAGGTAGTAGGAGTCCTGCGAAAGCAGAACGACCGATGGATCCGCGACTCGACTGATGATTTTTTTAGAAAACGTGGTCTTACCTGAACCAGACCCGCCCGCGATTCCAATGAGGTACATGGGATCTTTATGTAACAGTGGATGCGGTGCGACTCAAGAACCTATTAGCGCTTGAATTTATTAGGGATTTTATCAAATCCAGCTAAAAAGATCCGGGCCTTCGATGCAACATCCTCCGGAGTACCCGAACCTTCATTCGGTAATCGAAGACGGTACCCTTTCGGCAGACGCGCACGCGATCGTAATCCATCGGGAGTAATACCTGGATTCAAGTCCCGCACGGCCTCTCGGTCAACTTTCATGAAGCTGATCAAGTCCTTTAAGAATATCGATGCGGGTAAGGTCACTTCGTAGAAGAAATGAGGAGCTTCACGTTCGATCTTTCCAAAATATTTCTCCGAATTATGCTCCACCTCGTAAACGGAAAGAAGACAGCTGAAGAAGTTCGAACTCGCAAATCCGAAACTCCGCGCCTTATTACGCTCAATAATTTCACCCAGATTGGTCGTTCCTAAGCGATTTGAGGCGCGAAGCATTCCCGCGCGACCATGGTTATAGGCGGTAACCGCTAGGGACCAGTTTCCTAGTGTCTCATAATTAATTCTTAATAGTTTAGCTGCCGCCTCTGTGGCTCGTAGAGGGTCATTTCGTTCATCGACCCCCGGGCCAATCTTTAAAAAGCTTTTCGCGGTTGAGCGCATAAATTGCCAGATGCCACTTGCACCTACTTTAGAACGGGCCTTCGTATTGAAACTGGATTCAACGAAGGGAAGTCGCGTGAGTTCAAATGGCAGTCCTTCTTTTAAAAAGATCTCTTCCATGAAGGGAAGATACCGTCCCGATTCCTTGATTCCGGCTTCGATCGCATCTCTTTGACCTAGCTGAAACCTCAGTCGCTTATAATGAGCCGCTGCCAAAAATTTATTGGGGTCGTTCACGTCTTTGAAGAGGTCATAAATTAACTTTTCTTCGACGTTCAGGCTATCCAACTTCGCTGGATCGTTTTCAACGCCACTCTTGTGAAGAGAAAGAAGGATTTTACGCACTCGATCCTTCGCATCCTTGATTTGGCGTCCCCGCGATTTTTGTGCCTTGGTAAAATCCACAACATCGTAGATCAACATGTATTTTGAGTCGTGGATTACTCCATCCTTCGTCGTATACTGTGAATAGATCGGTATCCAAAAATCAGTAGCCCTCTTTAAGAGTCCCTGAGTTGGAAGCTGAAACTCGGGATGTGTTTCGAGTGGGCCTTGGCCCTGATAAGGCGCAGCGTACACTGTTTCGAATAAAAAATTCGAACTGCCGATGAGCAGAGGGATTAAAAGGGTTTGGAAGAAATTCATGGGTCTTACTCATTCTAAAATACTCCGAATCTCCTGTGTAGGCTTTCTACTCATTTCTTCGAGTCTAGCTGATTCCAAATTTTTGACGATACTGCACGATTTCGCGCCGCCGACACTCAATCCACGATTTACCACCGAGGCGACCGGACAAAGACTCGGAATGCTCCTCTTTTCGGCGCTCACTCAGCTCGATTCGAACCTGGTTCCTATTCCTGACCTAGCTGAATCGTGGAGCGTAGATAAAGTAGGAACCCGATGGAGCTTCAAAATACGTGACGGAGTTAAAGACTGGGAAAAAAGAGCCATCTCCGCATCGGACATGAGCCAATGCCTGAACGAGTACCTTTCCGGCGCCCCTACCTCCCCACTTCGGGGTTCATTTCAGAGCATTAAGACTGTGCGGGCTGACGGAAATAGTGTCGTGGTTGACTTGAATACTCCCGATCCCTACCTACCCAGAAATTTAGTTCTCCTTAAATTTTTTAGAGTGAACGGTGAAGTTAAACCATGTGTTGAACCTAAGTCGGGAAGTGAAGTTGTGGGTAGCGGAGCCTATAGGGTTACACCTTTTAATCTAAACCCGGAATCCACTCTCGATCTCCTCCCGGTTAAAGATGAAAGTGCACCACCCCTTCGTTTTATTTTTATCAAAGATGAAACCGCCCGAGTGCTAAAAGTTGTCGGTGACCAAGTCGATATCGCTCAAAATAGTTTTTCTCAGACCAAGGTGAATTGGGTTTTGAAGAAAAATAAAAATTATTCTCTCCTAGAGCGTGACGGCGTCAATGTGAGTTACCTTGCATTTAATTTAAAGAACTCTTACCTCGCAGACACGCGAGTTCGGCGTGCAATTTCGCACGCGATTGATCGCGATACGATTATGCGAGAAAAGTTGAAGGACTTTGTCAGTCGCGCGGGAAGTTTTCTTTCTCCCCAACTCCCGGAGTCCTATCAATCGGAGCTCGAATATAATCCGCTGCTTTCCGAGCGATTACTGGATGAAGCCGGTTATCACAGAAAAGAAAATGGATATCGGTTTAGGTTACATTACAAAACGACACCATCCCGAGACGGCATTGAGATGGCTCAGATATTCAAATCGATGTTCGCGAAAGTCGGAATTGAGTTAAAACTAGATATTGTAGACCTCGGAGTTTTTCTCAGCTCCACAAAAAAAGGAATGTTTGATCTCTACAACTCTCGTTGGATTGGGGTTGCAGATGGGTCGATCTATTACCGAACGCTACATT
>CAYOJT010000190.1:0-1959 GCA_964404365.1 uncultured Bacteriovoracaceae bacterium | reverse complement strand
TCGGCAGATAATCGCGTAAAGTATTCAAATCCTGAGGTTGACCGCTGGATCGATGAAGCGACTCACAGCTCAAGTGATGAAGTTCGTAAACGAAACCTGGTCTTAGTTCAAAAAGCGATGGCGGCAGATGTCCCGTATTTTCCACTTTGGTTTTGGACAAATGCTTTATTGATCAAAAAGGACCTAGTAGGATTGGAGTCGAAGGATTTGAGTTTAAGCGGCGGCTATCAACCCCTCACTCGACTTCGAAGGATGAGCTCAAAGCCATGAAACGCATTCTAATTCCCGTTCTCCCGACTGATGAAAAGGGCCTCGTCATTCCCGAAGATGAAGCCCACCACCTGATACAGGTTTTAAGAGCAAGAAACGGCGATGAAGTGGAATGTCTCGATGGAAAAGGTTCCTTCTGTCGCGGTAGGGTAGAATTTACTGGGAAAGGTTCCGCACGTATTCTTCCGCTCTCAAAACCTGAATCAAATCCAAAACTTTTCTCTGTCCCACTCCGACTTGAAATGGCCATTCTCAAGGGCGACGCAATGGAATGGGTTATCGAGAAGGCTGTGGAAATTGGCGTTCGAGACTTTGTACCGCTTGAAACCGCCCACTGCGTGGTTCAACTCGACAAAAAAGGACCCGCCGCTTTTCGCGAGCGCTGGCAGAAAATCGCTGATCAAGCTCTAAAACAGTGTGGACGGCTCGATCGGATGAAAGTTTTTGATCCCATTCCCTTTCAAGACGTGACGAAGACCCCCTCCACTCGCTTTTTTCTGGACGAATCTTCACGCGCAAACACCCCAAACCTCATCGAAGCCCTCTCGAAAGATCCAAAGAGACTTGTAACAGAAGGCGTCTCGATCGTGGTTGGGCCGGAGGGCGGTTGGAACGATGCCGAGCGCCGATACATCTCTCAAAGTTCCATTCCCTCGGTCAGTTTGGGTCCGTGGGTACTTCGAGCGGAGACCGCAGCGCTATTTGCCGCTAGCCTCATCGTCGGCTCTATGCGATAAAAGTTTTAATGGAGAAAAAAGAAATCCAATTCAAACCTCTTAACGAGGGTTTAGGATTCCACCCCTTCGCAGACGGCTTGCCCTACGCCCCTCAATCTCCGTCACAGCGCCTTGCTGCTCGAGGCACAGGGGCTATCGCCGCAGGGAAACCTGTTTTCGTAACTCCGTCCACGAGCCCGACCATCGAGAGGATTAAAAAAGAACTCGAATCACTCGATTCTTTGTCGCTAACCCATGTTCCAAAGCGACCCGAAATTTTTGAACCTATCCAGTCGCTTCAGGTAAAGAATATTTCTGAACGCGAACGACCAACCCCAACTCCCCTCTCCGTCGAATTGACTAAGACTTCCGGGAAAAACTTCTTTTATCTCGTTCAGAGGGTCTTTGCGTTTCTAATCGATTCCATTTTTAACATCAGTGTCTGTGCGACGATTCTTTCTACCGCGCTCATTAATACGGACAGTGAAAAGCTGGGCCTCATTACCCCTGGCATTCTCTTAACGGTCGCGACGTTTCTCTTTTTTTGCAATTGGGCTCTAATCGCCGGCCAAGAAATGGCGTTTGGCACCAGTCTCGGTAAGCGGATTTTCGGTCTTAAAATCGAAGGTTCGGGTAGCCAAGTTTTTTGGCGTTCGGTTTTCTTTATCCCGGGTTTTCTTTTCTCGGGTTTGGGTCTGTGCGTTTCTCTTTTTGATCCTGAAAAACGCTGCTGGCACGACCTTGCCTCAGGCGTTCAACCGGAGAAGATGTTCCTTTGAAACCGCGCGATCCACTTTCAAAAGTGAAGAATCGATCGGCTCTTAAAAAAATTGCCGCAAAAAAGAAGAAGATTGTCTTCACGAACGGTGTCTTCGACATCCTCCACCGCGGGCACGTCACCTACCTCAATCAGGCGCGGAAACAGGGAGATTTATTAGTGGTTGCGCTCAATGACGACGCTTCCGTGAAGCGG
>CAYOJT010000189.1:5027-6218 GCA_964404365.1 uncultured Bacteriovoracaceae bacterium | reverse complement strand
CCATGAAGCTTGCGAGTAAATTAGTTCGAGTGGCCTGGGTAAATTCGGTCTCGACGCGAGGACCGGGAGTAAAAGCGGCAGATTTTTGACGTTTAAAAGGTGAGCTGAACCAGCCCTTCACTTTTTCGCCGAATGTTTTTTTCCCGTTGGCCGCCATGCCTATTTTCAGTTCTCGTTAGGTGGAACTTTTGAACTTCCTCTTGAAGTCCAATCAACGCAAAGCCCGTGCCGAAACACATTAAAAAAACAAGGCTCACGTCTTTTGAAAATTCTAAAAGAATCGTACTCTTAAGTGGCGTCAAATTTCCAGCTTAATGTGGATCAAGCGGCGCGTCTGACATTTTGTCGAGTTCAGGTGAAAACACGAAAAATCACCCGACAATTTGTCATGAAGTGATTTTAAAGAGAGAACTAGTTCCAGAGGTTTTTATGAAAAAAACCTCATTAACTTCGACCGAAAAATGGCGGAGATTGTACCCATGGCAAAGCACACCGAATCTGAAATCAGTTTCATGAAATCCCTGTTTTTTGGCGAAATACGAGAAGAGCTCGTCTTCCCGTATCCTCGACTTGCGAGCGATACGAGCGAAACCGTAGGAATGGTTCTCGATTCGGTCCAGAAATTCGCTTCCACTCATTTCAAGTCGGCGGAATGGGACGAGAAGGGCGAAATGCCTCGCGAAATTTTGAATTATCTCGCAGAACTCGGAATGCTCGGAATGGGTGTGCCCGAAGATTTTGGTGGCCTGGGACTTCCTCAATCCGCGTATGCACGCGTGATGCAAGAAGTAGCGGGGCTCGACGGCGCACTCGCAGTCACCTTAGGCGCTCACCAATCCATCGGTTACAAAGCGGTCCTCCTCTTCGGAACTGACGAGCAAAAGAAACGTTGGCTCCCACGCTTAGCAAGCGGGGAACTCATCGCGTCTTTCTGCCTGACGGAACCTGGTAGCGGTTCAGACGCCGCCTCCATTAAAACGAAAGCGGTACTTTCTCCCGATGGAAAAACGTGGACGCTTTCTGGAAATAAACTTTGGATCACAAACGGCGGGATCGCGTCCTTCATGACGGTTTTCGCAAAAACGGAAACCATCGAAAACGGCGAGAAAAAGGAAAAAGTAACGTGTTTTGCGCTCGAACTGCCGTTGGACGGGGTGACGGTCGGACCTGCCGAGCATAAGCATGGAATTC
>CAYOJT010000189.1:0-5017 GCA_964404365.1 uncultured Bacteriovoracaceae bacterium | reverse complement strand
AATTCGTTCCTCTTGGACGAACGCAGTTCACTACGACAATGTTAAAGTTCCCTCCGAGAACATCATCGGCGAAGTGGGACATGGGTTCAAAGTCGCGATGGGAGTTCTGAATCACGGTCGTTTGGGATTGGCTGCTGGATCGGTCGGGCTCGCGAAGCGTGCGCTTGAAGCTTCGATCACGCATGCGAACGAACGCGTTCAATTTAAGAAAAAAATCGGTGAATTCGGGATGATTAAAGAAAAAATCGCCCGAATGATGGTGAACACCTACGCCGCTGAGTCGATGGTATACATGACGACCGCTCTCATTGATCGCGGTGATGTGGATTATTCGCTGGAGAGCGCGACTGCGAAGATTTTTGCGACTGAAGCCTGCTGGGAAGCCGTGGATGAAAACGTCCAAATCTGGGGTGGAAACGGATACATGAAAGAGTACCCCTACGAGCGATGGATGCGCGATTGTCGCATTAACCGCATTTTCGAGGGGACGAACGAAATTCTCAGAGCTTTCGTAGCACTCTCCGGGATGCAGGGGCCAGGACAAGAGCTCGCCGGACTTGCCGATGCGATCAAGTACCCGCTGAGAGGTCTCGGACCCGTGGGCCAGTACGTCTCCCGCCGAATTAGGCGAAATCTCGTAGGTGACACTATTTCGAAAAGTCACACGAGCCTCAAAAAGTATGCGGCGATGATCGAGGAGTACGCGAACGAGCTTGCAGGGCAGGTTGATGTTCTTCTTCGACGCCACGGAAATAAGATCCACTTAAAGCAAATGGCTCAAAAACGAATCGCCGAAATCGCCATCGACCTTTACGCGATGACCTGCGTTCTGTCGCGAGTCACGCGCGCGATCGAGGAGCAGGGAGCTGAAAAATCCACGCTCGAGCTTGCGATCATCGAGTCTTTCTTTTACCGCGCAAATCGCAGAATACGCGGTAACTTCAAAGGCATTGATCGAAATGATGATGATCAGGTGCATGCGATTTCTGACAAGGCGTATGAGATTGGGAAATATCCGTTTGATTCGCTGAAGAGTTGATGGGATTTCAGATTTAAAAAATAAAAAACCACAATTCTGGAGACCCAGGCATCCTGCCTTTCATGTCCTGTTCGCTTCGCGAACAGAAGCCATCCTGGCGACATGAAGTCTCAGAATTGTGGTTTTTTATTTTTTAAATCTGAAATCCCATCAACTCTCAGGCTGGGTCGATATTTCTCGGCTTCACACGCGCTCGGTGAGTCCAAGCGTCGGAACCGGTGAGAACACAGAAAAACGCCGGGAAAAGAAAGCCTAGCCATCCACACGCGTCTTAGACGTTTGTATTCAACTCCATCTGAAAAAAATATTTACCGAGACTTCAGGTCGCCAGGATGGCTTCCCTTCGCGTAGCGAAGGGGACCTGAAAGACAGGAAGTCTGGGTCTCCGGTAATTATTTTTTTCAGATGGAGTTGAATACAAACAGCAAAGCCTAGGAGTGGATGGCTCCTAGGCTTTGCTTTTCCGACTCTCAGGGGGATGAGCGACGGGATAACTTATGGCTTTTCTAAATTTTCGACATCGTTCTTGTAAATGCTGCGATTTCCGTAATCAGGACCTGTCGTGAGTTCGATGGTGTCGAGGCCACCTTTCAACAAGGCGACGTTTGCCCATCCGTGCAGTTTGATTTCACCGACGTATGAACCTTGATAGTTCGCAATCATGTTGCCCGCCTGGCTTTGAGTGATATTGATCTGAAGTTTACGGTAGGAATTGGATCCGATCATACGGAGTTTGTAGCCAAGAACGATATCCACAAGGCCGCCTTGAGTAGGCGAAAAGTCAGGCGCTTGCACTTCGAGCGCGGTTCCGATTTTTGGGATTGAAATCGCCTTCACTCCCTTTTTCATGTCTTCAATTGAAATGGTTTTCGCGCAGTCCAGAGTGGGAGCATTCACGTCTGGATAAAAGTTCCAGTGGTTATGACAGTAATCAATCCCGATCATTTTCTTGTGCTCGGGATCGGAATACACGGCGCGAATCGTTCCTCGAGTTCCATCCAGCAGATCGCTCCCCGACTTTACGTTGAAGCTTAAAATCCTGACGGGATATTCTTTTGGGGCATTGGCTCGCAAAAACTGACTGCCGACAGCCGCGAAAACCAAGCACACGATCCAAACTCGCTGTTTTGTATTCAACCGATAATTCTTCATTTGTCGCCCTCCCGGCGTTACCTGAGCGAGCGGGGTAATATCGAATTATATGCAGTGCGTCAATAAATTACCGACTATTTTAATCAGTAAAAGGCGAACCGCGGGTCAGGAGTGTAAACAACGGCTTAAGGGGAGCCGAGAGACGCTTTTTGCCAGAAAAGGGCCCAAAAGCGGACTAAATTAGTAAGTTTTTCAGGGGGTTTTCGCATGAAAACAGCGTGGTGCGTTATCGCCCCAACTTCTTCAAGGGTTTAAGTACGAATTTATTTCCGAAGTTTGGTCTTTGGTTTGCTCTAACTCCCTATGCACCTTGGGAGAGGTGCGGAGTTTATCTTTCTCGTGCGAAGTGAGTCCTCTAAAGAGGCCGCAGAAAAAGTGCTTAAATTTTGAATAGTTACCCATAGGGCTAAGCGTCGAAATATTTGACACATCAACGCAGTGTGTGTTAGTTTCCGACCTCTCAGTCAGGGTCCATAGAGAGCATCACGGGTTTCAGGGAGGGTGCATTTGCATGTTTAAAGTCGGAGATAGCGCAGTATATCCCGCACACGGTGTTACCGTCGTTAAGCGCATTGATGAGCGCGAAGTCGGTGGCAAGAAGAAGAAGTTCTACGTGTTGCAGGTGGTAGAGAATCAAATGACGATCATGGTTCCGACGGACAACGCGGACGCTGTGGGTCTTCGTGAAATCATCACGGATAAAGAAGTCAAAAACGTCTACACCATCCTTAAAAAACGCGATGTGAAGATCGACCAGACCACCTGGAATCGTCGTTACCGCGAATACATGGAAAAAATTAAAACGGGTTCGGTTTACGAGATCGCAGAAGTTCTCCGTAACCTGTTCTTGCTCCGTCACTCGAAAGATCTTTCTTTCGGTGAGCGCAAGATGCTAGACCAGGCGAAGGCTCTCCTCGTAAAAGAGATCTCGCTTGCGTGTAAAATCAAAGAAGAAGAAATCGAACAAGAGATTCAGACGATTTTCGCATCTTGATTGAAAGTTAAAAGTTCAAACAAAACCCCGAAGATCGCAGGATCTTCGGGGTTTTTGCTTTTAACGCTTAGCACTGAACCTTTCATAAAAACGTGAGCCCGTTTAAGCTCAAAAACTATGACTTCATCCGATCAAGTACGCGTCCGATTTGCTCCATCCCCAACCGGCTATCTTCACGTCGGGGGAGCTCGTTCCATGCTCTTTAACTATCTCTTCGCCAAGAAACACGGCGGAAAGCTTGTTCTCAGAATTGAGGACACAGACCAGGCGCGATCGACGAAAGAATCCGAAAACATGGTGATCGAGAACATCGATCAACTCGGAATGCAGCCGGATGAATCGCCAAAAGTCGGTGGCCCATTCCCGCCGTATCGTCAAAGTGAGCGCCTTTCGATTTACGGCAAATACGCAAAAGAACTCTTAGATCGCGACATGGCCTACTACTGCTTCTGCCCGGATGAAGTTCTAGGGCAAAAGCGTGAACTCGCCATGAAACTCGGCCGTCCTCCAGTCTATGACGGAACTTGTGCGAAAACTCCAATCGCTGAAGCACGTGCGCGCTTGAAAGCAGGCGAAAAGGCGGGGATTCGTTTCCGCGCATTCTCGAAAGAATACGTTCTGAAAGACCACGTGAAGGGCGACGTGAGATTCCCACCGGATGTTGTGGGAGATTTCTTCATCACGCGTACTCCGCGCGAAAACGAAAAAGAAATCGCGGACGGCATCGGGATGCCCGTCTACAACTTCTGCTGCGTGATCGACGATCACGAGATGCAAATCACGCACGTCATTCGCGGCGACGATCACCTGTCGAATACGGCGCGCCAGCTCCAGATCTACGACGCTTTCAAGTGGAAGCGTCCGGAGTTCGGCCATATCGCGATGGTTTTGGGTTCAGATCGCCAAAAACTCTCGAAACGAAATGGCGACTCTTCCGTTCACGAATACCTAGAAAACGGATACCTCGTCGAAGCCCTTCTCAACTTCCTTGTTCTCCTCGGTTGGAGTCCAGGAAGCGAAATGAAGACAAAAGATGGGCATCCTGAGATTTTCTCCATGGAAGAGCTTATTCAGCTCTTTTCGATGGAGGGCTTGCAGAAAGCTCCTGCCGTTTTTGACGTCCAGAAGCTGCGCTGGATGAACCAACACTATATGCGCACAATGCCGCTCGATGAAATCGTGAAGCGTGCGATGCCGTTCTACGAAAAAGCGGGTCTCGGCGCGACGATCAAGGCGAAGGGTGAAGCTTGGATTAAAGGCGTTGTCGACACCGTTCGGGGTGAGTCGGCTGTACTTTCCGAATTACCCGGTAACTCGATGTTCTTCTTTGATCAGAAGCCAGTGGTCGAAGAGGCGGCGATTGCTCTTTTAAAAGACTCTGCGAATTCCGCGGTCATTCAGACCCTTGTGGCTGAAGTCGGTGCACTTCCAGAAGTCATCACCGCAGAACTCGTTGACGCCCTCCAAAAAGGCGTGGGCGCTAAAACGGGAGCAAAAGGAAAAGGTCTCTTCATGCCGATTCGTGCTGCGATCACCGGTCGCACGCACGGGCCGGAGTTGAAGAAAGTCCTACCGCTTCTTGGAAAAAAAGCGCTGCTTGAGCACATGAGCGCGATCCGCACTCAAGTCGGATAAGTAGAGGAAATACCGGATGGCAAAACCCATTGAAGTCAAAGTCACAAACTCCTTGGGTGGAAAAAAAGAGACCCTCGTTCCACGTGAACCGGGGAAGATCAGTTTTTATTCCTGCGGCCCAACGGTCTATGGCCAGATCCATGTCGGAAATCTTCGAGCCGCGGCGACGTCGGATCTGATTTTCCGGTCCCTCCAAA
>CAYOJT010000188.1:0-6280 GCA_964404365.1 uncultured Bacteriovoracaceae bacterium | reverse complement strand
CACTGGATTGCTTGCAAACACCCTTGGGTATTCTTCGATCTGGGCGACACGCTGATTGATGTGAAATTTCGTAAGGGTAAAGACGTGGAATACCTTCCAGGCGCCTCAGAATACTTACGCACGTTGAAATCGAAGGGCTACCACATCGGCCTGATCACAAACGTTCCAGAGAACTGGGGCGACACTCATCGCACAAAGGTTCGAGTTCTAAAAAAAGAAGTCGGCCAAATGTGGAATCACGCTCTCGGTGCACAACCCATGTCCTGGGAAGACTTCGGAGATACGCGCATTCTCGTTCCACCTTTGAATGAAAATCGAAAACCTGCACCCTACCTTTTTAAATCAGCGATCAACGAAGTCGTCCTCGAAGAAGGCGATACGAAATGCCCAGTCGTGTACCAAGGTGAAGACCCCAAGGAAATCGCGGTCGCAAAATCCCTCGGAATGGTCGCACATTTGGTGACGTACAAAAAAAATTCTCCTTCTGATCCAGATCCGGGAATTCCCCAGTTCCTAGACCTCAGTGAGCTCCCAGTTGTTCGGTAATCATTATGAGTGACGCGAAAGAAGGTATTGTTCTCGATAAAGACGGAAAACCCCTAACCGAGGGACCCGTAAATCAAGACAATCCGAACGCATTCGATCCCCATAAAAAATTTTCGGAAAACTTTCGACTTCGTTTTGGCGGAAATGCGATGCGAATGACAGCGGGGAGTTTTCCAGGAAAAATCATCCTCGGAGCTTTTGCGCTCGTGATGCTCGCCGTGGGCGGGGTCATCATCTTTCTCTCAATTTTTGTTTTCTTAATTCGACTCATCTTCCGCGCGCTCTTTGGGCGCGGCCAGAGACGCTAACTCCAACAAGCGTTAATGATTTGAGAGGATTTGGTATTCGCGAAAGCCTTCGCGCATCGGAATACGTATGGTGTCTCCTGCTTTTTTACCGAGGAGCTGATCACCGAGTGGCGAGTGCGGGGTTACCACCTGGACCGGGGTACCATCGACTTCTAAAATCAGTCCCCCACCCTGCGGAACGAGAAAACACATCGTTTCGACCTGACCGGTCTTCAAACGAACAAGCGAACTCGGGACGATCTCATCGGCCGTAGTGTACGCACGCTTAGGGAGAAAGCGGTACATCAGGAGCTGGGCTTCCAGCTCTTTTCGACGAGCCGCATCGAGGCAGCTCGCCAGTTCTTCAGTCAAATGAGCGACTAAACGCTCGATCACGTGGGTTTTATCCATGGTCTTTGTCATCTTTATCGCGTCTCTTCTGTCTGTCCACTCAATATGCGATGAATGAAGGGTCCTATGCGTAAACGCCGCTGGAACTGGTTCATATTCTCGCTCCTGCTTTTTGCACTTCTTGTGGTGCTCGCGACCCGCTTTAACGTCGCTGTTCTTGAGCGTTATGAAAGAGCAAAAATCGGTCTCGAACCCATCCTAGGTACAATCGGATTCGGGGTCGCAGGGCTAGGACTCATGATCCTATTCATTCGCCTCTGGCATGAGATGAAGTTGAATCAAATCCAATCGGAGTTCTTGGCGGCCGTGACACATGAATTAAAGACGCCGCTTGCGACGCTTGAACTTTCATCCTCACTCCTGAGGCAATCGGATCTTTCGCCGGAAGAAACGGCGCGGCTCTGGCGCTCACACGAAGTAGAACTCAAACGCCTACGTGACGAGGTTGAAACGCTCCTTGAGGCCGCTCGCTGGGACACAAAGGACATCAAACTGAAGCGAGAACCGATTCTCTTAGAGGCATGGCTCGAATCAAAGACTGATCGTTGGAAGAAACTTCTAGGTCCGGAGGGACAACTCGTCCGGCTGGGGGCTCCACTGAACGGCCGGGTTCTCATCGATCCAAAGGTCTTCTCTCTCGCGACCGATAATATTGTGGATAATGCGAGAAAATTTGCGGCTGATACTCCTAAACTGTCCGTTGAAACCGAACTCCTACCCGGTAGGCGTTGGCGGATTCGATTTGTGGATCAAGGTCTCGGCTTCGAGCGAGACGAATCGAAGAATCTCTTTAAACGCTTTTATCGCTCCAAGCATGGAGCGGCTCATTCGATTGCGGGCACAGGCTTAGGCCTTCACCTGGCGCGAGAGGCATGCAAGCGGATGAAGATTCAAATCGAAGCGTCGAGTCCGGGTCTCTCGCGTGGAGCCACTTTCACGCTTGAGGGAAAATTTACGGAAGGGAAAACCTAAAAGATGGAAGTAGCCCCTCCACCTTTTAAATCTCTCCTTTTAGTAGAAGACGAGCTCTCTCTCGCCGATACGCTTAAAATCGCATTAAAAAGGCTTAAAATCGCGAAGATTTTTCACGCGAAAACCTTAGAGGAAGCTCGCGAGATCTTAGAGGATGGCCTTCCTGAGGCTGTCATCTTAGATCGTTCACTCCCGGATGGCGATGGAATAGATCTTTGTTCCGAACTTCGCGCACGGGCTTATCGCGGAGCGATTTTATTCCTCACTGCCCGCGGCCAAATTGAAGACCGCTTAGAAGGATTTAAATCCGGAGCAGACGATTATCTCCCGAAGCCCTTTGTTCTTGAAGAGCTCCAGATGCGATTAGCAGCGCTTGCTCGAAGAATAGGAAAGGCTGCCGCTCAGGAAGCAAGTTCCCAGGACGAAGACACGACTTCAACGGAGCTTTGGAGCTTGGATCCAGATCGCCTTCGAATTTTCGGACGAAAGGGTTGGTCGAAGGTGACTCCCCTCGAATTTAAACTCGCAACTCACCTCATGGACGCCAAGGGCGGCGTTGTCTCACGGGAGA
The DNA here is from genome assembly GCA_964404365.1 of uncultured Bacteriovoracaceae bacterium. Lineage (GTDB taxonomy): Bacteria > Bdellovibrionota > UBA1018 > UBA1018 > UBA1018 > JACMQW01. The sequence continues at coordinate 3,493 of CAYOJT010000188.1, read as the reverse complement.
CCTTACTCAAAGAAGTCTGGGGATTTCGGTTCCTACCGAAAACGCGAACAGTGGATTTCTTTATGGGACGACTCCGGAAACGCTTTGAAATCGATGCTGATAAGCCCGAACACTTCCTCACCGTTCGCGGCTTAGGTTTTCGATTTAGCGCAAAACCTGAATCAGATTCTCAGGGTTAAATTTCAAGCGCTGAAGAACCGCGCCCCAATGTAGATGAGGTCCGCTCGCTCGCCCAGTCATTCCTGAGAGCCCCAGCAAATCCCCTTGCTTCACCATCTGGCCTTTTTTCACATTGAGTTTACTCATGTGGGCGTAAATGGTGAATAGACCCAAGCCGTGATCTAAAATAACTGTATTTCCCGTGAAAAAGAGGTCTTTTGCCATCGCAACGCGAGCCGTACCACCGGCGACAATCGGTGTACCGACGGGAGCTCGAAGATCAAGACCCTGGTGAAAGGACTTCATCTGTCCATTGAAGAGACGCTTATTTCCAAATGGAGAGGTCAATTCGCTTTTGATTGGCCATACGAAAGGGCCATTCCAGTGGCGGGTTTTGTCGCTTGCCCAGTAAAGTTGTCCAATTTCCTTTTGTTCCGCTAAAATTCGCTTCAGTGCTTTTTTCGACGGATTCGCGTGCGCGTCGTCCACAGTCAAAACTTCGGAGCGGTAATTCCCATCGACGATTTCAATCGGTGCGGTTTGATTCTTCTTCGCGCTCCCCTGACTCCAGGAAAACTCAATTTTCGAAGAGCGCGGTTTCGAGTTAAACGGAACCACAACGAGAGCGCCCAAGGCCGCTGGATTTTCCTCGGAGTAGACTGGGAAATCGACACCCTCAAAGACGACCTTCATATCTTTCACATTTTTCAGATCTCCACCCGTAATCTTTACGAGGAGAATCGACCCGTCGAGTGCCTTTGAGGCGGAAACGGAAAACGTCAAATCCGAATCCACGGATGCGACTTTAGACTCTACGGCTAGCGTGAGTGGATTTTGAGCAGCACTCGAAGAAGTGGTGTTTGCGTCGGAGGTCTGAGGGCCGCTTGAACAAGAATAGGTCATCGTCGCAAGAAAAAGGATCAGTCCAAAATACTTCGAAATGGAATCAAAGGATTTGTGCTTGAACTTGTCCCTCATGGAGTCTCACCGTGACCTTTTCATTTTTCTGAACGTCTTTTGCCGATCGTACAATGGTTCCATTTTCTTTTCGTAGGATGGAATACCCACGTTCAAGAACCCGAAGCGGCGATAGTGCTTCTAGTTTACCCGCCCATTGAGCGAGAGCCAACTTTTTGCGCTCCAGTGAACTCAGAATTGCGCGCTCCATTCGATTCATGAGTTCATCGCATCTCTGCATTTGCTCCCGAATACGATCGAGTGGATTCACGAGGCGAGCACTTAAATGTCCGAGTAATGCTCTTCGGTTGGCTAAATCCCGTGTGATGGAATTCCGGATGCGATCGAAACTTTGACGGACTTCGCGCGACACATCGACCCAGTTTCCTGAAATAATCTCTGCAGCCGCGCTCGGCGTGGGCGCGCGAAGATCGGCGACGAAATCAGCGATCGTAAAATCGATCTCGTGACCAACAGCCGAAATGACGGGGATCTCCGATCTCGAAATCGCTCGCGCCAAAGTTTCGTCGTTAAAACCCCAGAGGTCTTCGATGCTTCCACCACCGCGAGCAAGAACGATGATTTCTCCAAGCTTATACTTATTCGCAGCTTCTAATCCCCTTAAGATCTGCGCTGGGGCTTCTTCACCCTGAACGAGGGCGGGAATGACTAGCACTTCGACATTCGGCGCGCGGCGTTTCAGGATATTCAGCATATCGCGAATCGCGGCACCGCTTGGACTAGTCACTACCGCAATCTTTTTTGGAAACGGAGGAAGGCTACGTTTCCGTTTCAGATCGAAGAGTCCCTCACTCTGGAGTTTTTGTTTCAGCTGCTCGAACGCAAGTTGGAGCGCGCCCGCCCCCTGCGGCTCAATCTGGTCGAGAACGATTTGGTAGTTTCCTCTCGGGGCGTAGACCGAAATCTTCCCGCGACAGAGAACCTGTAAACCGTCCTTAAGATCGAAGTAACGCTTCCCTTTTCCCCAGCCGAAATAAACGGCCGAAATCATCGACCCTGAATCCTTCAATGAAAAGTAAGCGTGGCCAGAGGGGCCAGTCGGTTTCGCGTTCGAAACTTCGCCTTGTAACCAAACCTCGCTAAAGGTCGGCTCGAGCGTTCCCTTGATTCGGGACGTGAGTTCACTCACCGTCCAGTGTTTTGGACGAGACTGACCTTGGTTTAGGCCCTGGTTCTGATTTTGAAAAAGTGGAAGATCCTCAAGATCCATTCTGGGCCTGAGATTGGCCCATCTTCTTCACGAAATCTAGGCTCTTCAGGTATCCGACTGCCTGGCGAACCTGAAAGTCCTCTTTCGGTTGATAACGTGCAGCAGTGTCATCCTCGGACGCAACCGACTCCCCGTCTGAACCCGGTGCGAGATCCGGATTAATCATATGACCCTTCAGGTCTTTCTCACGATAGGATCCACCCTTACGCTTCGCCTGATCGAGGATTTTTTGGTCGTAGTCTTCGAGAAGGATATCGGGGGCGACGCCTTTTTCCTGAATGCTTCGACCACTTGGGGTGTAATAACGAGCGATCGTGAGCTTAACGCCCATCTCATCGCCCAGGTCGACCACCGTTTGAACTGAACCCTTACCGAAAGTAGTCTGACCCAAAATCATCGCGCGATGATTATCCTGGAGAGCTCCTGCAACGATCTCAGAAGCGGACGCGCTACCCGAATTCACAAGCACAACCAGTGGCAAATCCTTCCGAGCATTTCCTTTCTTCGCGTTCCGAACTTCTTTTTGAGATTTATCTCGACCGATCGTACTCACGATTACGCCCTCATCGATAAAGAGAGAGGCAACGTCGACCGCTTGATCCAGCAATCCGCCGGGATTGTAGCGAAGGTCAAAAATGAGCCCTTTCAACTTTCCGTTCCTTTCGAGTTTTTTGATTCCGTTTGCAACATCTCGAGCAGCGTCTTCATTGAAGGAGGAGAGCCTGACCCAGCCGTATCCGTCTTCGATCATTTCCGATCTCACGCTTTGAACTTTGATCGTTTCACGCATGAGCGCAAAGTCTTTTGCCTTCTCCGCCCCAACTGGAGCGATCGAAATTTTTAGTTTTGTTCCCTTTTTTCCCCGCATTTTAGCGACCGCTTCAACGAGTGACATGCCTTTAGTCGACTCGCCTTCGATCCGAATGATACGATCACCGGGCTTAATGCCGGCTTTCCAGGCGGGAGTGTCTTCCATCGGTGCGATGACGACGATGTTCCCGTCTTTCATCCCCACTTCGATGCCGACACCACCAAATTTTCCGCTCGTGTCGGATTTCATTTCCTTAAAAATCTCAGGTGGCAAAAACGACGAGTGCGGATCAAGAGTGTCGAGCATTCCCTTAATCGCGCCTTGCATGAGTTTCG
>CAYOJT010000187.1:0-6284 GCA_964404365.1 uncultured Bacteriovoracaceae bacterium | reverse complement strand
CCCCCAACCCCTCAGGAGTGTCTCGTCATGAGTTCACAGCCCCGCATCTCGTTGTCCGTCCTCTTCTTGGCCCTTACGCTATCGCCATTTGCACACGCGGAATCGTATTCAGCAGATTTAACGTCCGCAAAAATCCTAGGCGCTTCGCTTCGCGCCTACACGACTGCATACCCTGAAAATCAGGATCTGATTAAGTCCAATATCATCTGGACCCAAGCTCGAATCGCAGAAACGAAGAAGTTCGTTGGGAATAAGAATCTTTCAAAGGAAATGAAGCTGAAGACTGCTGCGGACAGCTACACACTTCTGATGGACGCTTTGGTTAAAATTGCTCCGACGATCAGTGATAAAGATGCGAAAAATGCAGCCCGCGATCGCCTCCTAAGCTTCAAAAAGGTCGTCGATACGAAAAACATCTCAGACATTTACAACATGCTCTCCGCAATGGAGCTCGAAATGTCTTCGGTGATCAAAGCCTATAACCCTATTTAAGTAACAACCCCCTCGATTATCAGGATTTAATACAATGAAAAATACTCATCAGGTCATTTCTGCCCATTTTCTTGCCTTCTCCGTAACCCTCGTTGCATTTTCTGGATGCACGAAGGAAAAAATCGAAGATCTAAATTCTTCGATGTCACTCAAATATGAAGCTTGCCCTGCGACTACGGCAGCGAACACCTCTGCCGCAAACATGACTGCAGGAAGAACGGCAACCACGAATCGTTCTGCTTCCTCCTGCGCTGGAGCTCAAACGATCAATAGCGTCGCAAGCGGTGCGTGGGATTCTCCTGCGACTTGGGCAGGCGGAGTAATTCCGACCCCTTGTGATCACGTCATTATTAAACACGCTGTGGTTTATAACGATCAGCCAGGCACTCCCGGCTATACGCACTACGGGGATATCAACGTGAATCCCCAAGGAAGCTTCGACTTTTTAGAAGATGGTGATTTTGAGATGGAAGGCGAAGACTCTAATCATCGCTCAAATCTCATCGTGAATGCACACTTCTACGTCAAGGGAGACTTGGTGCTTGAGAATGTCCACATGGTCGCTAATCCTCAAGGCCAAGTTCGTCTTTATAAAGATTTAATTCTCGATGAAGGTACGAGCATCGAAAACAACACTCTCGCTTGTAACGGATTTGTTGTAGGTGATGACGTCATTCTTCTCGATGCTGGAATTAATCCCGTCATTCACTCGACCCACTCTCCGATTATTGTCGGTGCGGGCCCTGGACAAACTCCAAATATGAGCGAACAAGGCGGATCTCTGAGTCTACTTGATCCAACGACCGGTTACATTTTCGGTGTTGCAGGTACTTCTGCCGCTCAGATCGACGTTGTTCCACCGCATGGACCGAAGGGCTACGCGCTTCCAACCACTTGTGGCGCCTTACCGATTCATTTCACAAGCGTCGGAGCTACTTGGGACGGCCAGCGAACGGTGAACGTCACCTGGAGCACAGGTATGGAGATGAACTCCAAGTCCTTCGTCGTTGAAATGACCTTACCTTGTACTTCGAGTCCGATCGCGGCGAGCGGCCCGATCCCTGCGGCAGGCGTGAGCACTGGAAATAAGCAGTACTCATTCCCGGTACCCGTATCTAAAGGCGGGACCTACCTCTTCCGCGTGGTCGAAGTCGATATCGATGGTTCTAAAACCTATTCGAACACCGTTCTCGTTCGAGTCGGAAATAAATAACAGGGACTGAAATCTCGAACTCCGCTTCAGGACCAAAAAATCGGAGAGTCGAGTTTTCAAAGTAGACGGCCGTCGGTGTGCGAAGTCGCACCGGCGGCCGTACACTTTCCGGCGATCACGTTCCACCCCGACACAGCCCCAGCAGAATACCCCTCCGCCGGTTGCACAGTGGTGCATATTTCGTGACCGGATTATCAGATAAATAGAGATGCAGGTTTTGGCGGACCAGCCATCCTGGCTTTTGACTTCCGCGCGGCATCCATGCCTGAAGTCAATCCGCAAAACCTGCATCTCTATTTATCTGATAGTCCTGGCACAGTAATATGCTCACGAGCACTAGGCGGAGGGGTATTCTGCTGGGGCTGTGTCGGGGTGGACACTGTAAAAGCTTAAGACGGTTATCGGTGGCGGGCTCGGGACCGATAAGTAGGGATATGCAGACGAAGTATCATCCAGTCGGATTACGAGCGCTCAAGGATTGTTTTAAAAATCTGAGTTTTGATCTCTTTTTACAGCTGCCGAACGGGAAATTTTTGAAAGCTTTCGATAAAGAGCACGGGCTCGACTTTGGACGCCTCGCCAACTACGAGTCGAAGGGTGTGGATTCATTTTTCGCGCGACCCGAAGATTTGCCGAAAGTCGAAGAGTTTTTCAGTAAGTCTCCGATGCTGATTCTCACGAATCCCGAGATGAACTTTGAGTCGAAAAAACAAGCATTTTGGGCGGTAATGGAGCAGACGCTTTTCGAGGCATTCGGGCTTGGAAACGTGACTCAGATTAACGTGGCAAAAACCTTCGAAGCACTCAAGGTCTCTCTACAGTCCGACACTGACTTCGTAAATACGATCAGCCTTCTTCTGAAGACCTGCCCAAAAGACGATACGATGTTAAAGCACTCGATTACGACTGCGATCTACTCGTATGTCTGCGCACACGTATCGGGAATGAAGTCTGAGCGTTCGAAAAAAATCATCCTCTTCGCCTCGTTCTTCCATGACGTAGGAAAACTCAAACTTCCGGAAGAACGCCGGTTTGCTTATCAAAATAAATCGATCGACGAAATCATCGACTTCCGTCAGCATCCCATTTTAACGCTGAACTCATTCGAAGGGGATCTCCCCTTCTCGGATGAGGAAATTCGAATGGCGATCCTTCAGCATAAGGAGCGCTTGGATGGAAAAGGTTATCCGCAGGGACTTAAGGGTCCCGCGATCTTCAATCTCGCCCGCATCATCGCCATTGGCGACGCCTTGAGCGAAATGACGCTCGGGATGGAAGACGGTCACTTCTACTCTATCCCGCAGGCCATCGCGACCATGATGGGCGATGAGGGTCGATTTGATCGAAAACTTCTCACCCCGTTCGCCCAGGTCATCCTTCAGAACCGCGTTTTAAAAGCGGGTTAAACCCAGCTAACGATCGCAGAATCACATTCAGAGGCTCTGACTAAACGCGTTCAGAATGGAATAATCGATTCAATTCAGGCAAATTAGTACCCAGTGAGCGCTGAAAAAGACTTCCTTGAAAAGCTAAAATCCACACTTCCCGGACTCGAAATCACAACCGAGAAGAGCGAGCTCTTGGAATACGGAAAGGACTGGACGAAGATCTATCAACCCGATCCAGTAGCGATTGCGTTCCCAAAGTCGACAGAGGAAGTTTCGCGGATTCTAAAACTCTGTTCGGACATGAAATATCCAGTCGTTCCATCAGGCGGTCGCACAGGCCTTGCCGGTGGTGCAATGGCCACAAAACGTGAACTCGTTTTGTCCCTGAAACGCATGTCGAAAATCGGCGCGGTCGATCTGGCTTCACGCACCGTCCAAGTCGAAGCAGGCGCTATCACCGAAGCGATTCATACGGCCTGCGAACCCTTCGGACTCACCTGGCCCGTTGATTTCGCATCTAAAGGTTCAAGCTGCGTGGGCGGAAATATCGCGACCAACGCAGGCGGAGTGAACGTCATTCGCTACGGCCTCACTCGAAACTGGGTATTGGGCCTGACTGTAGTTCTACCCAATGGTGAAATCTTAGAGCTGAACGGAGCGCTTGAGAAAAATAATACTGGCCTCGATCTTCGACAGCTCTTTATCGGAAGCGAAGGGACTCTCGGGATCATAACCGGCGCAACCCTAAAGCTCAGCCCTCTACCGGGTGAGAGCGACGTATTTTTATTCGCCCTCCAAGATCTTCCTTCCGTACTTCGCTTATTTAGAAAGGTTCGCGAGAGCGGCCTCACGCTGAACGCCTATGAGTTTTTTACGGATCGCTGTCACGCGCGCGTACTCAAGAACTTGGGCCTTCGACTCCCCTTCAGCACTCATTCCTCTCACTACGTTTTGATTGATCTCGAAAAACCAGAGAACGATGAAGCCTTAGAAAAAGCGCTCGAAGAATGGCTCGGAATCGAAGGCGTACTCGATGGAACCCTCGCCCAAAGCTCCACCGAAAGAAATCAATTCTGGATGCTTCGCGAAGGTATTTCGGAGAGCCTCGCTTCAACGGGCCTGCCCCATAAAAACGATATTTCGCTCCCGATTGCGGCGCTTGAGGGATTCTGCGAGGAGTTTGAAAAGCTGATCACTGCACGCTACCCCGATTGGGAAATCTGCAACTTTGGCCACATCGGAGATGGAAATCTCCACGTGAACATCATGAAACCAGACTCGTTGTCGCTCACTGATTTTCGCGCGAAGACGAGTGTCGTGGACCACGACGTGTTTACGCTTCTCAAAAAATACAAAGGCAGCATTTCGGCAGAACACGGGATCGGCCTTCTCAAGAAGGATTACCTCTCCTACTCCAGGTCCCCAGAGGAGCTAGCGCTCTTCAAAGGCATCAAAGCGGCCTTTGACCCAAACGGAATTCTCAATCCCGGAAAAGTATTCTAACCGACCCCAAAAGCAGGGTTCTTAGAAAAGAATGCGCGTCCGAATACTCGTCGGAAGCGCTTCGACCGCATCTTTCACCTGCGTTGAGACATCATGGTCCAAATCCATGATGAGGTAACCGATCTCTTGATCGGTGGAAAGCGTCTGACGGCGGATGTTTGCGTTCAAATCCGAAACGATACGGTTGATGTTTTTCAAAACGCCTGGAACGTTTCTGTGAATGTTTAAGATCCGATGAGCGCCCGGATCTGCGGGCATCTCGATTCGCGGGAAGTTTACCGCCCCCGTCGTTGCCCCTTCATTCACAAATCGAATCAGAGAAGTCGCGACCTCAACACCGATCGCAGCCTGCGCTTCTTCTGTCGATCCACCGATGTGAGGAGTGAGAATGACATTGGGGAGACCCTGGAGCTCCGAAATAAATTTTTCGTTATTTCCAGCTGGCTCTTCTGGATATACATCGACCGCAGCACCACCGACGGCACCCTCACGAAGCGCTTTCGCAAGTGCAGAGATATCGACCACGCTGCCCCGAGAAGCATTCAGGAGGTAGGCGCCTTTTTTCAATTTCTGAATTTGGGCCGCACCCATCATTCCCTTCGTCGAAGGAAGCTCCGGCACGTGAAGCGTGACGAAATCCGATCTCTCCAGGAGCTCATCAAGCGTCGAACAAGCCCGCGCATTCCCGATAGCGAGTTTCGGTACAACATCAAAGAAAATCACTCGGAGTCCTAAGCTCTCGGCCAAAACCCCAACCTGAGACCCAATGTGGCCATAGCCGACGATCCCCAATGTTTTACCCCGAACTTCGTAGCAAGAGCTTGCGACTTTCTTCCACACGCCTTCATGAACTTCACGTGAACGATCTCCCAACTGGCGCGCAAGAAAAATCATCTCCGCCAAAACCATTTCAGCGACACTGCGGGTGTTGCTAAACGGAGCATTAAAAACGGGAATGCCGTGGCGATTTGCGGAAAGGAGATCGACTTGATTTGTCCCGATACAAAAACAACCCGTCGTAAGTAGCTTCTTCGCTTCTTTAAAGACTGCGTCCGGAACCTGAGTTTTACTTCGAATCCCCAGAACGTGCGCTGTCTTCACTTTTTCAATGAGTTCAGCAAGAGGCGGCGAATTCTTCAGTGACTCGACTTGAAAGCCTTCCTTAGAAAAGAGCTCATCCGCGTTCGGGTGAATCCCCTCAAGGAGGAGAACTTTGATTTTGTCTTTAGGGTAGGAAGTGTTCGGAGTCATGGGACCAATGATGCCCCGAAAGTGGATGGGAATAAACCCTTAACTCACCGCGCGACACGCGCTTTAAAGAGAACCTAACGAACTGCTGAAGGGATGAGCGATCGAATCCGATTAGTTTCAATACGAACGAGCCCAATTCGCTCGCCCAGACACCGTACTCCAAGAACAGAGTTCTTTTCAGGTGAAAGTGAACGGATCTTATCGGTGAGCGCTGTCGTAAAGTTCTCGGAAAGAATAGATTTCAATTCAGCTTCCGACACATCCAAGCCTGCGCGCTGATCCTCCTCTAGGCGATTCATGTAAGAGAGATACTCATCCGCCACTCCATCCCACCGAATCGTCCCGTTTCGAATGAGCCCATTAACCCCCTGAGCTCGAATGGCAGTTCCAAGCGGAGGAGATTCGCCAGACACTTCATTAGTGCGAACTAAAAGCGC
>CAYOJT010000186.1:1318-6286 GCA_964404365.1 uncultured Bacteriovoracaceae bacterium | reverse complement strand
GGGTGCTCCGCCCAGGTCGATTTTGAGTTCTTCTTCCATCCATCCACGACGAATCGCGAGGTAGCGGTGGGAATTCTCGGGTTTTCGAAGATTCGAAATCGGCTCGTGGTACGAAAAGTACATTTCGTATTTCGAGTTGGGTTTTGCTTTTTCGGCTTTCGAAGTCTTCATCGAGCCGTGGTTCAGCATCGCTTCGCGGACCTTCATCCGAAGGTCTGCGTTTTCGGAGAGGCGTTCGATCAGAATGGATTCCGCGCCCGCGAGAATTTTTTCAACGTCTGGAAAACCTTTATCGTCATTTTTGAAAGCAAGCGCCCAAATCGCAAGCGTCTGGCCTTCTTCGGGTTTTACCGTTCCGTGACCTACTCCCCAAATCCAGTCTGCGAGTTCGAGTAAGCCCGCTTCTTTTGCGAGCGTCGCTTTGGATTTTTTCTTCACCTTGTAGGGGAGGTAGAGGTCTTCGAGGAGGGTGGAATCGAAGGTGGAACTGATTTTTGCTTTTAAGTCGTCGGTCAGTTTTCCCTGCTTTTCGATTTCGCCCAAAATGTAGGCTTGGCGCGCGGTGACGGTGTCCCATTCTTCTTTTGCATCCAAAACTTTTTGGATTTGAACCTCATCGAGCCCGCCCGTGGCTTCCTTTCGGTATCGAGCGATGAAGGGCAGAGTGGCGCCTTCTGAGGTGAGTGAGAGAACCGACTCGGCGGATTTCAGCGAAACGCCGGGCACTTGGGTCGCGAACCAGGTCTGAAAAGTCATAGAGGCGATATTAAAACGGAAAGGCACGCGCGCTTCAAGGGCCGCGCGTAGAGAATTCATAATTTCAAACAGATAACGCAGAGCGCGCGTATCGGAGATTCGGAGTGGACCGTCCGTTTGACAAGTGAGTCCTGCATCCTTCAATTTGAGGGTTCATGTCTGAGCTCGGTTTACCGAAAAAATCACTCAATCCTGCAGCGCTCGAATTGGTCGAGTATCGCGATTACTATCTCGACTTGAAGACGGGCTTTAGCGTTTTCACGCGCGAGTATCATGAGAATCGCGGTTATTGCTGTAAGTCGAGCTGCCGTCATTGCCCTTACGGGTTCAATCCGAAAGCTATTCCAACGCCTATGTGGGTTAAAATTCGTGGGATGGAATAACCCCAACGCAACGCGCGTTTTAGATCAGGAAACGTTCTTCTGATCCTTTAGGATCACAGGACCAGTTGGAGTAGCGACATTTCGAGCATCGCGGCTAATTCCAATCGAGTGGTGCCAATACTCAAGCTGATTTTGACCGGTGGGCTGAATGCGCTCGCGGGCGAACGTTTTTGTGAGCCAAGCGTGCATCAAGTCAGGATCCCAGAAAAATCCCTGAACATGGTCTTCGTCTCGATGAGCCCAAGCGCGTGCGAAAAGAAGTTTCCAAAAAGGTACCTTCTTACCGTGAGCAGGTCCGCCCATGAATTCTTTTGGAATTCGAAAGCTCCGAGTCCAAGCATTCTCGAATTCGGGTGTCATCAAACCCGCATTAATTAAAAATGCCGCAGCAAATGCTGAACATCCCGATCCCTCTCCGTAGAGTGGGCGAGGAACCATTCCGTAACGACTTCCGCCACCCGCATCTGCGTATTCTTTCAAGAAACGTTTCAGACGCATTATCGTCTCAGCCGAAACATCGAAGCGAAGGTAAGAAAGTTTTCCATCGAGCTTCGCGCGCTCGACCAACTCAGGAGCCAGCTGCTCGGTGGTTTCAAGTGCACCCTGAAAAACATGGGTCAGAATGCCGAGGCCATATCCGTGAAATAAGACCTCGTGTCGCCCTTCGTGTTTATGCTCTTGGGTCATGCCCGTGATCTGAATCGAATCGGGCGTGCGAAGCATGATCGAAACGTGACCGATGGCGCGCGGACGGCGATAAACGAGCTTATTATAAACCGTACTTTTCACTAGGCTAAACGGCGTGCTCCAATCCATTCCAGGCGACGGATAGAAAAAAAGCGTGACGTCATGAGTGTGTGTTTTAGGAAAGTCTGAGAGCAGCGCAGTATTCATTTACGTAAAGCCAAATTCGAGGTTTTAAGGTTAAGATCGAAAACACAAATGAAGCATTTTCGAGCATTTCTCATTCTAGCTTGTTTTCTTTTCGTTGGGAAGGCGTGGTCCTCCATCGATTTGCACTCTCATTTATTTATGCACGAGGGCATGGGAAATTTGATGCGAGCAGGTTTTGACGATCGGACCCGTTCAGAAAGTTGGAAATCGCGGACGCGAACCCGGATTACCAGCGATAATTTAGATTCCTCTCAATTAAAAGTAATCGTCGTCTCTCTCTATGCGCATCCCATCATCCGCTGGGGCGATAAGTTTCAAGTTTCGATCCTGAAACAAATTGAGCGGCTTGAGGATTACGTTCGCGATCACCCGAAATGGATCATTGCATCGACCGCAGGTGAAGCGCGTGCGGCATTAAAGCAAGGGAAACGTGTTTTCATTTTGTCGCTCGAAACAGCAAAAGGAACACTAGATTCCGAAGAGGATCGTCGCATTTTCATCGATCAAAAGAAGATCGCGATCGTGACTCCCTTCCACCTAAGCCCAGACCGCTATGGTTCACCGGCGCTCTATAGCCATATCGCCATTCTGAATACTCCCTGGGAATGGTTTAAATCCTGGACGCAGGACCATAAGGATAAGAACGGGAACTATGTTAATTTTGGTGGAGTCACCGACGCGGGACGTGACTTAGTCAGAGATCTCGTGAAACGAAAGGTCTGGATCGATCTCGCTCATTCAACCGATCGAGCGCAGGAAGATCTCCAGGAAATTCTCGCAGACCAACCCCCGCTTTACACCCACACGATGCCGAGAAAGTATTTCCCGGTTGAACGAGGAGTAAGTGAGGATCAAATTTCTCGCGTGAAGGCTCGCAAAGGGATCATCGGAATCGTTCCGAGCGAGGACATGCATGCAGATATTTTAGTTGAAAAACCATTTTCTAAAACACTTTGTAAGTCTGGAATCGTGATCATCGCGAAGATTTGGAAAGAATTAGCAGCACAAGTCGGACCCGAGCGCGTGATGCTTGGGAGTGATTTCAATAGTCCTCTCAGCGGCATTTCTCCCGAATGTGCAGATAGCCCTGAGTTTAAACAGGTCGGCTTTCGGGATGCTTCGCAGATTCCGACGTTCCTCGACGAGCTGAAGCGCTTGGGTGCTCCCGTAGATTCAAAGTCAAACCTTCAGATCGAAGCCTTCCTCGACGCATGGTCGAAAGTGCGCCCTTAAAAAAGACGAAAGGCTGCGGCTGCGATTACTGTCGGTAACAGAGCCGCTGCGAAGAGTTTGATCGGATTCACTCCGTCCTCTCCAAAAGAATCTTTCAAGATGCCGTAGCCAGCTGGGTTTGGCGCATTCGCGATCACGGTGAGACCTCCGCCCGTTACAGCTCCCTCTAAAAGAGCGATCTTCATCGGTTCCGAAAGTCCCTGAACTTGTGCGCCGAGATAGGTGAGAGCTGCATTATCAGTGATCGCGGTCAGTAAAGTCGCTCCGATGAAGAGAGGAGTTTCACTGAGGCGCTGAATGAGTGGGCTTAACCACCAGGCTTGGGGTTTCCCAATCACGACGAGCCCGGCCAGAAAGAATCCTACGAGGAGACTTTCTTTAAGCGCGATCGGATCCTGATTCTCCTTCGTCAAAAAAACAAAACCCATGAAAAGTGCGAATATGAAAAGAAAGATCCCTAAGTAGTGTGCGTTCCAAACCACCGCTATGAGGAACGCGATGTGAATTAAAACCAAGGGTAGCGGCACACGTTTGGTCGAGTCACTGGAGTGAATGAAGTTTCCACTCATTGCCTTGAAGTCGGGGCGCAAAATCATGAGTGCAATTACAGCGTTTAAAAACACCGCAACCGAAGCCCTTATTCCAAAATGAGAGAAGAGATAAGGCGTGTCCCAATTCCAAACTTTAGCCACCATCACAACCGGAGGAGCTGCGAAGTGGGTGAGAGTTCCTCCGATCGACACATTCACAAAAAGAGTAGCAAGCGTGATGTACTTAAATCGAGAACTCGCGTCGTCTTTAAAAAATCGATCCATTAAGATCAGTGCAAGCACGGTCATGATCGCGGGTTCCGTGATCAAGCTCCCAATGAGCGGAGCGACGCCCAAGCCGATCAGATAAAAGCATTCGCGAACAGTAAGGAAAGGGATGAAGTGACGAACTCCACGCGAGAGGAATCCAATCCCTTGAACCGCAAGTCCTCGAATCGCACGAGTTGCAGAAACTGCCATGATCACGAACACGAAAAGCGGCTCAGTGAAATCGACGGAACGCACGAAGGTAAGTGCATCGCCTGCGCCCGAACTGAGGGCGTAAGAGAGGATGAAAACGAGCGCCCAAATCCCGAAAACGACCTCAACTTCCCCGAGGACGTGAAAAATGCGGTAGCCGACCGAGCCAGCGGAGTATCTATGGCTCAGCTTTTGGAAAGAACTCGCTAAAAACGTATGTAAAATCGCGCATCCAAAGAGGACCGTGGATAGGACCTGAACGTTCTGCGTCATGTGCTTATTCTAGCGGTTGAGCCGCATTTGATCGAGTGATATCCCATCCGTTCATGGTGAAAACGCGCATTCTATTCCTTGGGACCGTCTGGCCGGAGCCTCGCTCATCGGCCGCGGGGGTGCGTACGCTTGCTCTGGTTGAACAGTGTAAGGCAGCTCAGATGTACGTGCATTTCGCGTCTCCATCGAGTTCGAACGAATATGAAGAAAATCTGAAACGCCTCGGCGTCCACACCCACTTCACTCAGTCGAACGATTCTTCCTTTGATGGTTGGGTGAGGGAGCTGAATCCGGATGCGGTTGTCTTTGATCGATTTGTACTTGAAGAACAGTTTGGATGGAGAGTTCGCGAGAACTGTCCCCACGCGCTCACCGTCGTCGATACCCAAGACCTCCATTTTTTAAGGCAAGCCCGTGAA
>CAYOJT010000186.1:0-1308 GCA_964404365.1 uncultured Bacteriovoracaceae bacterium | reverse complement strand
ACTGTGAGCGGGATGAGGAAAATCTTTAATGCGGATCTCGATTTTAAAGCTCAGGACGTCTGGGCGCGCGAGCTCGCTTCCCTCTATCGATCCGACTTCGCGCTCGTGATCTCGAGCTTTGAGTACGACTTACTCACCCAGAAGTTTGGATTCCCGGCCAACGTCCTTTTGACCTTACCTTTTTCATATCGCGATCAAGCGCTTAAGAAGGTGCCATTTCAGAATCGTGAGCATTTTACGATGATCGGAAATTTTAGACACCCGCCGAATATGGACGCATTTCAGTGGGTGCGAAAAGAGATCTGGCCGAAAATTCGTGCTCAACTGCCGAATGCGGAACTCCATATCTACGGAGCTTATCCTCCGAAAGAAGTGATGGAAGCCGATGATCCGAGCCTTGGGTTTCGGGTAAAGGGTCCTGCCGAAGATTCGATTTCGACTTTGAGCGCTTACCGTGCACTTCTTGCGCCCCTGCGTTTCGGTGCGGGGATTAAAGGAAAAATCGCGGACGCCTGGGCCGCGGAAACTCCTGTCATTACGACGCCGATTGGGAGTGAGGGGATGGCGCTTCAAGTAGAGTTTGCAGGACTCGTAGCTGAGACCGCAGATGATTTCGTCAAGCATGCCTGCCGTCTGGGCCGAGCTGATGCGGAGGCTGAGCGAACCAGTCTCGGCCTTACAAAGTTTGGTTCGGTAGCGTTCTCGAGACTGTTTGGATGGGAAAAGAACGAGAAAACCTGGCTTCACGCGCTCCGTTGGGGGCTCGAAAATCGCGAAGCGATTCGCTCGAAGAACACGGTCGGGGCGATCCTCCGTTACGAAACCTTTCAAAGCAAACGCTACCTCTCCAAATGGATTGAGGAAAAGAACAAACATCAGCCAAAGAATTAGCAGGATGAAGAAGGGAAGAATGTCGTGAAGGTTTGGTCATGGAACGTGAATGGAATTCGCGCAGCCGCAAAAAACGGTTTTGAGAAATGGTTCTCGGACGTCTCTCCCGACGTTGTTTGTCTTCAGGAAATCAAAGCATTCCCCGAACAACTGGATGAGTTTCTCCTTCACCCCAAAAAATACAATTCCTACTGGTTTTCGGCCGAGAAGCCCGGCTACAGCGGGACTGCGATTTATTCGAAAAAAGAACCGATTCAAGTGGTCCAAGGAATCGGTATTCCTGAATTTGACCGCGAGGGTCGAGTGCTCGCAGCCGAATTCGACAACACCGTTGTGATCAGCGCCTACTTCCCAAACTCGCAGCGCGATCACGCCCGATTGGATTATAAACTTCGATTCTGTGATGCCGTTATGAAG
>CAYOJT010000185.1:3534-6302 GCA_964404365.1 uncultured Bacteriovoracaceae bacterium | reverse complement strand
TGAGAATAATCGGCCGAAATCAGAACATTTCCAGGTGACGGAATGAAAGCCCGGCGAATTTTCTGACCCCGCTCTGTCCTGACCGGAATGTTTTGAAGATTCGGATCACTGGAAGAAAGGCGCCCGGTCGCGGCTACGGTCTGGTGAAAGCCTGCGTGAATTTTCCCTGTCTTTTTATCCTGCATCAGCGGAAGTGGTTCCACGTAGGTCCCCATGAGCTTCGCGATTTCACGGTGTTGTAAAATGAGTTTTGGAACTTCGTGAAGCGGAGCCAGCGCCTCAAGGACTGAAGCGTCCGTCGAATAACCCGTTTTAGTTTTTCCCTGTGGAGGTAGCTTCAGCTGGTCAAAAAGAAGCACCGCAAGCTGCTTAGGAGAATTCAGGTTGATCGGACCGGAGGTGTATTTCTGGATCTTTTCGTCGATCTTCAAAATTTCAGCCGAAAATTCCTTAGCCAATTTTTTAAGCCAAGGAACGTCGATACAGACCCCATTCATCTCCATGCGAGCCAGAACCTGAACGAGCGGAAGATCCACTTCGGCGAAGATTCTCATTAAACCTTCCGACGCGAGCCGACCCTTCATCACATTCCAGAGGTGCAGCGCAACCCACGCATCCTCTGCCGAATAGCGAGTCGCCTGCTCGATCGGAACGATATCGAAAGTGATCTCGCTCTTCCCTTTTCCACAAACCTCTTCGTAAGTCGTCACCTTGTAATCGAGGTGCTTGAGTGCCAGGGTCTCAAGATTATGTCGCCCTTCAGGTTCCAAGACATAATCCGCAACCATCGTATCTGCACCGATTCCGTCCGGGTTAAAACCCTTCGCGTAAAGCACAGAGAAATCGTACTTCAGGTTTTGTCCGATCTTCTTATGTTTCGGGTCCTCAATATAGGGCTTTAACTTTTTCATCACCCAGTCTTCGGGAAGCTGCGTGAGATTTGCCCCTCGATGTCCCACAGGAATGTAGTAACCGTGCTCGAGGTTTGGCGCGATCGCGATCCCAACTAACTCCGCTTCGCGCGGATTCAGAGAAGTCGTTTCAAGGTCAAAACCAAACTCATCCGTTTTATCCATCGCTTTCAGAAGCTGGATGAATTTTTCTTCCGTATCGACGGTCACGAAGGTGTCCGCGTTCGCGACGAGTTTATAATTTCGTTTCACTGATCCCGCGTAGCCCGGAGTCGCGCTCGGAGCCGAAGGAGTGCCGGCGCCTAATCCTGCAGCGAAGGAAGATTTTCCAAAAGAGCCTGCGACTGGAGCTGGAGCAGACGAAGCCGCACTCGGGGCTTTCTGCGAAGACGCCTGAATCGCGGCAGCATGCGCCCCCCCGCTCCACTTCGTCACAAGCGAATTTAAATCGAGTTCTCGCAGGAGATCTAAGCACTCGTCTCCAACCGCGACTTTTCCATCTGGAAACGGGCTCTTCATTTTATGAAGGTCTACCTTCACTGAATCGACATCACGAAGAGTGGCGAGTTCCTGAGAGAGTTTCGCGTCCTTTTCATTCGCCGCGATCACTTCACATTTCTTTCCCTTAATTTTTCCAGCCTTCGCCGCTTTCAAAATTCCTTCAAGGGTATCGAATTCTTTCAGAAGATCGACGGCACCTTTCGGTCCGATCGATGGAACGCCTGGAATATTATCGGAGGAGTCGCCTACGAGCGCCAGGTAATCTCGAACTTGATTCGGTCGAACACCGAATTTATCTTCGACTTCACTCTCGCCGTAGACGACGCCTTTCATCGTATCCCAAACGCGAATCCGTTTGGTCACAAGCTGCATGAGATCCTTATCGCCCGAAACAATAACGACTTCGTGTTTTTTATCCTCTTCGATCCATCGATGAGCCATCGTACCGATCAGATCGTCCGCCTCAATTCCGGAGACACGCAGCGAATGGAGCCCCATTTTTCCAACGAGTTCCTCAATGCGGTCAAACTGGGGAATAAGGTCGTCAGGCGGCGCTGAGCGGTTTGCTTTATATTCGGTATAAACTTCTTTTCGGAACGAGGGTTCTTTCGAGTCGTAAACGATCGTGAGGTATTCGGGTTTCGCTTCTTCGATGAGTTTCGCAAGCATGGAGCCCACGCCGTAGACGGCGTTCGTAGGTTCACCGTTTCGATTCGAGAGAGCGCGAATCGCAAAAAACGCGCGAAAAATAAACGAGGAGACATCGACTAAGAAGAGCGTATTTTCACGCTCTTTCGGACTCAATTTCATGATGGAAGAACTCTACAGTGGGATGGACGCCCGAAAAAGGCGAATCGGACTAGAGGGAAACGACTTCGGTGTCAGCCATGACATCGCCCAGGCGCTGACCACGCGGCGCCTTCACGATCAGGTAAATTTCGATGATCATCATGGGAAGACCCACGAGCACGAGGATCGCCCAACCCCAGACCGGAATGAGAGCGAAGAAGGTCGCCACGCCGACTGGAGCATTGCGATATAAAGAGTCCCGCCAGGTGATCTGAGCGTGATTTTCGAGCGTCGATACGACTCGAACTTTGAAGAGCCTCTTACCTAAGCTTTGGCCAGGTGAAATCGGGAGTCCGTCACCGAAGAGAGAGTACAGAAAACCTAAAAGTGGACCCACAGGGTAAAGCAGTGCCGCCATCGTCATCACGATGAAGAGATCGACAAACTTCGCTAAAACCCGAGTCAAGGGACGAGGTTTCATGGTGCCCACACTTAGCTCTCATTTTAAGCGAAAAGGTCCGGTTATTTCAGGAAAAATCGATCTAATACGTCTACTAAGGAGTGGTA
>CAYOJT010000185.1:0-3434 GCA_964404365.1 uncultured Bacteriovoracaceae bacterium | reverse complement strand
TCGTTCCCAATCGCAGTCAGGTTCGAAGTATCAGTCGTTAAAGCAATCGCCGGAAGCGGCCGTCTATCCACGAGCATCCGCCCCACCATCTCGGCTGCCATATGCTGCGCATCAGCAGCGGAGCCGCCGTTCCCCATAATGAGGAGCTTCTTCCCTGCATGGCATGCTTCACCAATGGCTTTAGCGCCCGCGATAAGCGCCGCAGCATTTTCGGCGAAGAACGTGCGTTTAATCTCCATCGATTCGTCGAACGTTTCTTTTAAGTAAGCTTCAGGAGTAGATGATTTCATAAGAATTTTTCTCTGCGCCCGTTTTTCGCGCGCGGGTTGGTGGAAAAAGTATAATGCTGTGCTACGCTCGTAAAGTAGTAAAAAAGACAGAGGAATAATCACCGATGGCGAACACAAAAAACGTCTTTGAAGCAACCGATGGTAATTTCAAATCCGATATCGTTTCCGGAAGCGGCCTCTCGATGGTCGATTTCTGGGCCGAATGGTGTGGTCCCTGTCGCATGCTCGGCCCTACGGTCGAAGCACTTGCGGATGAGTTCGCAGGAAAAATGAAAGTTTATAAAATGAACGTGGATGAAAATCCTGAAACTCCTACGCAGTTTCACATCCGCGGAATCCCAACGATCATCTTTTTCAAAAACGGCCAAGCTGTGGATCAGCTGGTCGGAAACCAGCCGAAAGATGTGATCGCGCAGACGATTCAAAAACATCTGTAATAGGGACCAGTATTTTTACTGGCCTTTGACAGAGTAACGCTGACCGTGAAGGTCGAAAAGTTTTCGGGCGCTAGCTTCAACAATTGATTGAACCTACTTCGCCCGACATAAAGAGAGCCCCGGCCGTCGCAAGACCCGGGGCTTTCCACTTTTTAGAGATTAGTCTTTAGATCGAAAAACCGATTGCGGCAGTG
The DNA here is from genome assembly GCA_964404365.1 of uncultured Bacteriovoracaceae bacterium. GTDB lineage: Bacteria > Bdellovibrionota > UBA1018 > UBA1018 > UBA1018 > JACMQW01. Next base: position 2,513 of record CAYOJT010000185.1, on the reverse strand, counting down.
AGCAGGATCGACTGGTTTTTCATGGATTCATCCTTACCTGCACCTTTCGCGACATTTCGAAGGCCGCCGTCGTAATTGAGCGAGAACGCAAGACTTCCATCCTCTCCGCGCGGCATTTCGAGTCCAACTCCCAGCCTAAAGCCCAAATCGAAACCACTGATCCCGTCTTTTAGGTCTTCCTTGTAAACCGTGGATTGAGCTTTAGCTGTGAGATCGCGAAGTTCCATTTTTCGTCTCACGGCATACGCAACATAGGGACCGCCCACAAAATAAGGACGCATCTGCGCATCGTCACTCAGGAAGGCTTTTACTTTGAGAGGAACCGAAATGTAATCGAGCTGAATGGAGCCATCGATGCTCGACAGTCCCACGCTGGCACCCTTCTGGATATAAGCGACTTCGGGAGCAAAACTCATCCTCGAACTGAGTGGAACACTAAGCTCGGCCGAAAGCTGAATCCCCGTTCGGGTTCCAAATAATGAAGAGTCAAAATCCGAAGACCCAGTAGTGATCGAGGTCTCGGAAAAACTCGGGCCAGCGCTTAAAAAAAGTGTTGGCGACATCACGCTTCGGGACACTGGAGCTTCGATCGAGGTTGTACTGATCTCTGCTTCGCTCGCAGCGAAGCTCGATTGAACAACAGTAAGAGCAAAAAACAAAAGAACAGACTTTTTCATTGGATACATCCTTCATTTCTATACCGAGACAAATTCATAAGTGCCAGCCCAGACTCAATAATACCCAACAACAAAAACCTAAACTCTCAAAACAATCAGAAATAAAACCGTAGCCCGATCCCGTTTCCAACTACCACTTCGGGACCATGCGCGGTTTTTGTTTTTTTCAAAAACTCTTCCTCTTCGCTTTCACGGAATAAAAAATTACCGGCAGCCAGAATATTGATTCCACCCACGAAAAAGAGCGCCGTCTTTAAGTCGCGATCTTTTGAGGTGAAAGCGTTTAGGAAATTGAGGCCCGCCGTCAATCCATGAGTGATGAATCGAATCTTACGCACACTTCGCGCGCGCTCAGCCGCATCCACTAGGAACTTTTCCGAGAGCGCATCACGCTGGGCCGCGGTTAGGTTCGTGCTTGCCAATAACTCAGCGAAACGGTGGTGATCATTCTTAATGGATACAAGGTAATTTCCGTACCCGATCGATGCGACACCGATGGTTTGGCCCAAGCTATAGATCGCTCGACCGAACACGTCTTTTGTCGCGTAATAAGCCGGAATGGAAATACCTAAAGAGACAGAACCGCTAATAATATAAGCCCAGCCATCGACTTGATGAGCGTTTTCGATCTCTTCACCCTTTTTCTTCAGGAGGAAGTATGCGCCCGTCGGATTCTCTTTCGTACTCGTTTCAGGTACCGGATCGACCGATGTGCTACTCGATAGACTTGGAATCGACTTAGAACGAGTCATTTTCTTTACACGCGCGTGCGAGACCCCGGGCATCGCTGCGGCGATGATGAGGAGACTACCGACTGCGTTTTGAATCCAACTCGTTTTCATAATGAAAAAGCAATCTCCGTCGCAATTTTCGTCTCAGGTTTTCCCTGATCTAAATCTTGCCTTAAATATTCGTATGAAATCCCTGCCGAAATAAAGGACAGGCTATAATAGAGGCCCGCGGTCAGCGCCCTTGAATTCACGCCGAGCATCGCCTCGGTCATCCCCACCTGATAACTCGTTCCAAATCGAACGCGATCTTCGATTCGATCCGCATAGAAAAGATCGACAAAATCGAGTCCTAGCCGAAGGCGGCCGTACTTCATAGGAGCTTCCACCCCTACCCCACCAAACGCATCGATATCGTCTGGGTACTCATCAAAACGCTCCGACTGAACACCGATATTTCTCACACCCAAACTCACACGCGTCCCCCACTCGCCTTTTTCAGCATTCGACTTCCAACCGATAGTCGGATCGAGGTACACGGCAGTTTGTTTGTGGTTCGGGAGATAATCTCGGGGCTCTTCCGCGACGACTTGAGCAAGCGAAAACGATCCATGTACAAAACGACGCTCAAGAAGTCGAAGCTTTAGCGCCCCACTCCACTGATCAGCGCCCTTGATCGCACCACCTAAACTCGATCCATACGCAAACGCGAATCCTCGCTCGATCGCGGCATGGACCGAGTTTACGGGAAGATTCGGGTTATGAATTTCGGAAGCAAACTGGACTCGATACGGTGAGAACTCAGCCGAAAAGTTTTTCGCCGTAAAACTGAGGCCAAGGTGACCTTCAAGCGCGATCACGTTATTCCCAGCAAATAAACTCTGCACCGCTTCCCGTGTCAGCGCCTGATTTACAAACTTGTCAGCGCGATCAACGGCTGCATAACCATTACCGAAAAAAAGACGCCCAATCAGTCGCCCTTCTTTCACTTCACCGAGCCACGCGGGGTTACAAACGGTCCCGTCGGGCATAACGTCACGTGAGTAACAGATTTCACCTAAAGCTCTTGATCCGAGCGTGAGATCTTGAGTTCTGAAACGCTTCGGAA
>CAYOJT010000184.1:0-6326 GCA_964404365.1 uncultured Bacteriovoracaceae bacterium | reverse complement strand
GATCAGAGATGGCTTGGAGAAATTTGTAGAGCTTGTGAGTGATATCGCTCTCAGCGGACTGCCATGGAACGTGTGAGGCGACATGACGAATGCCCTGGCGCATCAGGCGATTCAATTCTGCGCCCAAGCGTGCGGGTTTAGTCTCCCAATAGTTGACTAAAACCTGTAAGGGATAAATCGCTGTTTTCTCACCGCTCCCCATGATGTTAGGAATAATGTCACAGCCAGTTAGTATAAGTAAAGGAGTCGCCTATTATGTGGTTCTTTTCTGAAGAGCAAAAAATGCTGCAAGATACCGTGCGTCAATTCGCGCGCGATGAACTTGCCCCGAAAATCGAAGAGCTCGACGACCATGAAGGTTTCAATCGTGAAGCCTTCACGAAGCTCGGCGAACTCGGACTGCTCGGAATCACAGTGAAGGAAGAAGACGGCGGAGCCGGCATGGGCGCGGTTTCCGGGACAATCGCGATGGAAGAAATGGGCGCGATCGACGCTTCAACCACTCTCTCCTACCTCGCGCATTCGATTTTGTGTGTGAACCAAATCGGCGCGAATGGCTCGAGCGAACAAAAAAAGAAATACCTCCCAAAACTCATCTCCGGCGAAACACTGGGCGGGATGGGAATGTCGGAGCCTGGCGCAGGGTCGGACATGCTCTCCATGACGACGAAGGCTGTGAAACAGGCCGACGGTTCCTACATCATCACCGGCGGAAAAACTTGGATCACGAACGGTCCGAATGGCGACGTGTTCTACATCTACGCGAAAACGGGCGCCACCAAGCGCGATGTTTCGACGTTCATCGTCGATCGCTCGATGAAAGGTTTTTCGACTGGGAAAAAATTTAAGAAAATGGGAATGCGAGCCAGCCCAACCGGCGAACTCGTTTTCGATCACATCCACGTTCCTGCTTCTGCTCTCGTTGGTAGCGAGGGTGGATCCGTGAAAATGATGATGAAAAATCTGGATCTCGAGCGCCTCACCATCTCTGGAATTTCTCTAGGAATCGCGCGTGGTGCGATTGATGTAGCGACTCAATACGCAAAAGACCGAAAACAATTTGGAAAAGCGCTCGGAAGCTTTCAAATGATTCAAGAGCGCTTGGTCGAAGCTTCAGCTTGGTACGAGGCGTGCCGTCACATCACCTACAATGCTGCGAAAATGTGGGACGACGGCTTGATGAGCGGTAAAGAAATGTCCGTACTGACCGCGAAGGCCAAACTCCAATCCGCTCAAATGGCAACACAAGTCGCACTCGATGCGATCCAAATTTTAGGCGGTTACGGCTACACTCGCGAATTCCCTGTGGAGCGCGCGATGAGGGACGCAAAACTCATCGAAATCGGCGCAGGAACAAACGAAGTCATGCGCATGATTATCGCGCGCCAGATGCTGGGTGAAATCGCAAACCTCGATAGCTAAAAGTATCGAGCTCTGACGAATGGATGAATCGATGACCAAAACGACGACTCATTATCACGATAGCGAAGTTCAAGCGGAACTCAGAGCGCTCACTCGGAAGTTTGCGGAAAATGAAATCAAACCGATCGTCGAAAAGGATGAAGAGTCTGAAACTTTTCGCCCTGAAATCATTAAGAAGCTCGGCGACCTTGGGCTGACGGGCGTCCCGGCACCTGAGAATTACGGTGGCGCAGGTTTAGGTTACTCCGAATACACGGTCGTCTTAGAGGAACTCGCTCGCCAAAGCGCATCTTACGCCGTGTCTGTATCCGTAACGGGCCTTCCTCAAATGATTTTGGCGAGCGCTGGCACGGATGAACAAAAGAAAAAATACATCCCAAGACTTGCGTCGGGCGATGCGATTGGTGCATTCGCGCTTTCTGAAGCATCGAGCGGCTCGGACGCAGCTTCCTTGATCTGTTCTGCTAAAAAGTCAGGCGACCACTACATCTTAAACGGAACAAAACTCTGGATCACTCAGGCCGACAGCGCTGAAGTCGTGCTGCTCATGGCCCGAACCGGTGGCCCGGGCTCAAGCGGCGTTTCCGCATTCATTGTCGAAACGAAATCGCCTGGCTTCCGCGTTTCGAAGCGTGAAAAGAAAATGGGCCTTCACATCTCACACACGTGCGAAATCGTGCTGGAGAACGTAAAAGTTCCTGAAGCGAATCGTGTCGGACCCGAGGGCGATGGATTCAAAGTCGCGATGAATGCATTGAATGGTGGAAGAATCACGATCGCTGCTTGCGCGCTCGGGGTGGCAAAGGGCGCTTTAGATGTAGCGACGGCACACGCACGAGAGCGCGAACAATTTGGTAAAAAAATCGCTGAATTTCAGGGCGTCTCCTTCATGCTCGCCGACATGAAAGTCGCGATCGATGCGGCCGAACTCCTGGTTCGTCGAGCTTCTGCACTGAAGGACGCTGAGCTCCCGTTTGCAACCGAAGCCTCAATGGCAAAACTCTTCGCCACCGACACCGCGATGAAAGTCACCACCGACGCCGTTCAAGTTTTAGGCGGTAGCGGCTATACAAAAGAATTTCCGGCCGAGCGCTACATGCGCGAAGCGAAAGTCATGCAGATTTTCGAAGGCACTAACCAAGTGCAACGCATGATCATCGGTAAAAGCCTCACGAAATAAGGAAAACTATGGGCATCACGGCTGCAAGACTTGGCTCCTCTCCCCTCATGATGGATTGGTCATCCATCCTTCGTTCTGGAAAAAGCCCATCGGGCACTCCCGCATCCCAAGCCCTCTTTGGATCAAAGCTTCAAGAGCTGAAAAAAAGATTCGAAGCAAAAGAAGTCGGCTTCTATGACGCCGTTTCCACTCCCTCCATTTCTCAAATCGATGAGTGCGTAAGGCTCGCAGAATCGACTCATGCGTCTTCAAAATTTACCGACGCCCTTTTCTTAGGCATCGGCGGAAGCTCGCTGGGTCCCATTTCTCTTCTTCAGGCTCTAAAATTCAAATCCACAAATCGGATTCGGATTCAGTTCTTAGAAAATCCTGATCCTATTGAGTGGAAGGAAACGCTGAAGGGGCTGAATCCCGCAACAACTCTTGTTGTTTGCGTGACAAAATCGGGATCGACTTTCGAGACGCTTGCACAATACCTTTTGGCTCTCGAATGGCTCACATTCGATCGTTGGAAAACACATTCGGTTTGTATCACTGATCCAAAAAAAGGGGATCTCCGAGCATTCACAACGGAGCAGGAAATCCCCACTCTCTCGATCGATTCTTCGATCGGCGGTCGATTCTCGATTTTTTCTCCCGTAGGCCTTTTCCCCGCACTCCTCGCCGGACTGGATGCTCGCGCATTTCTTCAGGGAGCCACCCAGGTTCGCGACTACGTTGAAAGAACGCCTCACGAAAAAAATGCTCTCTTTCAAATATCCGCGGACTTGATCGCGCATTTTGAGAAGCGGCCCATTCACGTTTGCATGCCCTATTCCACTCCTCTTCGGTCCTTCAGTAGCTGGTTTGTTCAGCTCTGGGGCGAGAGTCTTGGAAAAGATGGAAAAGGTTTCACGCCGCTTGCGGCCCTTGGTGCCGTGGACCAGCATTCGATTCTTCAACTGTTACGGGATGGCCCGGACGATAAGGTCACTTTCTTCATCACGGTCGATAAGGTCGAGGATGAAGTAAAGATTCCGCACCTCAATCGTATTCGAGGGAAGTTTAACCAGGCGACCGCTCCCTCCTTTCAGATTTTAGAGGGTCACACCTTACACGAACTGCTGCGCACCGAATATCAGGCGACCTCGCTCGTACTTTCAAAACGGAACCGACCTCACTTCTCGCTTTGCCTTGAAAAATTGGACGAGCGGAATCTCGGAGCACTCTACTTTGCCGCTTGCGTCATGACCGCATTCACGGGAACGCTTTGGGGAATGAACGCGTTTGACCAACCGGGTGTCGAAGAAGGGAAGATTTATATTCGCGATTCGTTGACGAAGACCGCCTCGGATCGCCGGGTTTCTGACACTGATGACGATAATTCAGCGGTCGCAAGACTTCGCACCTACGCTAACCGCGACAAATCCGAACCCGAAGAGTTTTGATTTGCTGTATTTCATTTGCCCAACACAGCGCGTCCCGTCTAAACTTTCGTAATCATGTCTGTTTTCGAAATGGATGACAACGTAGCTCCCCCACCCGGTGACGACGACTCAACAAAAGTCCTCTCCGGCGACCAAGCGACTCTGAACCAGGAGCTCGCGAAGGCGAAAGAACAAGACGCTTGTCTCATCATCATTCGCGGTTCGCCTCAGGGGCATCGTTTCTTTTTGAACCAAGAGCAAATGATCATCGGTCGCGATCCTGCCGCCGACATTTCGATCGTCGACCAAGGGATCTCCCGAAAGCACGCGCGCGTGGCAAAAAAAGACGGAAAAGTTCAGATCTTCGATCTGGGTTCAGCAAACGGAACCTTCATCAACGATAAGAAAATTCCACCCAACGAACCTCGCGATCTCGCAAAAGAGGACATGATTAAACTCGGAAGCTCCATTCTGAAGTTCCTCCCTGCGGGCGAGCTCGAGATTATTTTTTACGGAAATCTCGGAAGTGCCGCCCACACGGACGCTCTCACAAAAATTTACAATAAGCGCTTTCTGATGGAAGCACTCGATGCCGAATTTAAGCGTGCAAAAGCTCTTCACACCGATTTCTGCGTGCTCTTTTTCGATCTCGATAAGTTTAAGAACGTGAACGACACCTACGGACACGACGCCGGAGATTACGTGCTGAAAGAGTTCGCTCAGCTCGTTCGCGCAAGCCACCTTCGTCCGAAAGATGTTTTCGCTCGTTACGGTGGTGAGGAGTTTATCGTTCTTCTATCCAATACGAACTTGAAGGATGCGACCGATATCGCGGAACGCATTCGCTCTGCCGTTCAAGCGCACGCGTTTATTTATGAAGGAAAACGCCTTCCGGTGACGACTTCGCTTGGAGTTGCAGAACTTCGTACGGGCATTGAGTCCACTCAGACCCTTTTAAAGGCTGCTGACCAGGCGTTGTACCAAGCCAAATCAACCGGCCGAAACAAAGTCGTAGTCGCTACCTAATCCCGCTGACAAATCCAGACTATTGTATTGGAAATTAAGACACCGCCGCGCGAGCGTGTTTAATCTTCGCTAGCCCAAAGAGCTCGAAGATTTTCAGGTATACGAACCCGATATCGAACTCATACCAGCGATGGCTAAAGCGTGCTGATTTCGGATGAGCGTGGTGATTATTGTGATCGAGCTCGCCGCAGATGATGAAGTTCAGTGGAACCAAGAATCCGCAGTTCGTGCTCCGATCGGTCGTATTGTAGTTTCTATAACCAAAACAATGCGCCATCGCATTCACGCCACCTACCGCGAAAAGCGGTGAGATCACGAAGGTGAGCGCCGAAAGAAGCGTTCCGTAGAATACGCCGAAGAAAATCATGAGCATCACCACCCAGAGCGTTGGGCCAAGGTAGAGGTTTTCTGCGAGAAACTTTTCGAAGCCGTTTTGGGGAAGTTTCTTTCGGATCTTTTGAACGTCGGGTTGGTTTTTTGCTTTCGTGTACATGAAGGCGCCTAGGAAGAAAACCTTCCAAAAGCCCTGCTGCTTCGGACTATGAACGTCCTCAGGCTGATCTGAATAAGCATGGTGATAGGCGTGCACTGAAACCCAATCGAGTTTCGACATGGATGTCGTCATCCAAAGCCAGATTTGCATCGGATAGTCGATCGCGCGGGAGAGGATCACGCCACCGTGGGTGTGATGTCGATGAAAACTCAAGCTCATCGCAGTGATCGTCACATGCGCGAGTCCAAGAACGAGCGCTGCGATTTTAAGCACCGTGTGCTCAGCGAAGAACTGATCGAAGACGCCGTTAGCGCCGAAAATGATCGTGCTCTCAAAGCAAAGGATGCCGAAAGCGATCGCAAAAAAGAGGATGAGGTTCCGCGTTTGGTCAAAGAAACGAATCGTCATTAGACTAGTATCGGGTTAAATGGCGCGATTCGAATGTAAGAGATCCGTAAGAGTGAGGAATCTCCTTTATAATGCGCGGCGTGACATAAAAATACTGACTCTACTCAATCACTTGATGCGTCAGGTTATACACGGAACGCGCCCCTCCCTCTCCTTGAAAGAGCCTGAGCGGCATGATTCATAGAGGCCATGAAACGAATCCACCTCCTGGACCCCTTAGTCGCGGAACGAATCGCGGCTGGAGAAGTGATTGAGCGCCCCTCGAGCGTGGTGAAAGAACTCGTCGAAAACGCAATCGACGCCGGCGCAACCGAGATCGCCGTCCACTTAGAAGACGGCGGAAAAAAACTCATCGAAGTCATCGATAACGGATCCGGCATGGGACGCGACG
>CAYOJT010000183.1:2555-6349 GCA_964404365.1 uncultured Bacteriovoracaceae bacterium | reverse complement strand
TTTCGGGAGGTGAAAAGGTTAGGTGCATGTTTGCACGCATGATGTTGACCGGTTCAAATGTGCTTCTCCTGGATGGTCCAACCAATCACCTGGATTTGGAATCGATTCAGGCCGTTAACGAGGGGCTGATGCGGTTTCCGGGCACAGTGCTGTTTTCGACCCATGACCACCAGTTTAACCAGACTGTCGCAAATCGGATTCTAGAAGTGCGTGGTGATGGCTCGGTACGGGATTACGACATGGGGTATGACGCCTACTTGTCCGCACGTCGAAGTTGATTTGTAAGGCTTTTGTTCGGGCAAGTGCTGTGTTAACCGTAATCTACGGCGCGCCCGTAGCTCAGTTGGATAGAGTGGCTGGCTTCGAACCAGTAGGTCGGGAGTTCGAATCTCTCAGGGCGCGCCACAAAAAACGGTCGTTCCACGCCAGTGGGACGGCCGTTTTTTGTGGTGGGCTCTGAAGAGACGTCGGACTCTACGAGGCGAAGCCGAGTCGGAGTTCGTACGAGTCTTTCACCGCAGGTGAACAAAAATAAAAGTTCGCGCAAGATGCGCGAACACCACACGAGTTACTTTTCGCAGGATGCGAAAAGTGAATCTCTCAGGGCGCGCCACTTATTTTTGCTTTTCTAAGTATTCTTCCAAAGTATCGAACGATCCTGTCCAACCACCCGTCATTCCGGCTTTTGCTTTCTTAAACGTTTCGCGCTCTAAATCCGTCGCGTTTCCGTAAACTTCCCATGCAACGGTGACCCGGGTTCGTCCGGATTCCTCTTCAGAAAAAGTTACCGTCGTGAGCATCGTTTCTGGCCAGATTGGCGCAAGCGGGTGGCGAGAAATTTTTTCGTTCGCGTCGCGAAAGTCCTGCGTATAAACCAGGCGAGTCGGCTTCACGATCTCCAAATATTTCGCAGAACCGTACATCACCCTGACATCGGGCGTGCTCATTTTATAAAAAGCGTTTCCACCTTCACGGATATCAACCCGAATGTATTCCATTTTCGCGCCCGCTGGACCGAACCAGTTCACCGTGTGTTTCGGATTCGTCCACATATCGAAAACAACGTCGATCGGCGCTTCAAAACTCCGGTTGATGATGAATATATCTTTCCCAGTCTGCCTTTCTTCAAGGAACTCCCCCAAGCGGTCCCAGGTACCTTCACCACCCGCTTTTTTGATAAATCCCTTCATATTTTTCGCAATTTCAGGCGTAGGGAAGGCCATTGTCATTTTCAATTCCGTTTTTCCCCCTTCCAATTCCTTGAAAGTCGCGGTCACTCGAAAAAGGGGCTCTCGATCCAGGTCTTCGTTACCGCCATGATCGTAAACCAGGCGCGCACACTCTTCGACTTCGAGGTATTTCGTTTTGTTCACGTAATCCATACCGTCCGGGCCATGCATCGTGTAACTCCAATGACCGCCGACGCGAAGATCCTTACTGTGCGTAGTGAGCGTAAAACCACGAGGTCCCCACCACTTCGCCACTTTTTTCGGATCCGTCCATGCGTCCCAAACGAGTTGAACGGGAGCATCGTAAATTCGCGTAATGGAGATTTCGTTCGACTTACTTTTCGCGGCCATACTTCTTTCCTTTTGCATTTTTCTTAGGTGCGACTGTTTTCAAATAAGCTTCCAGTCGATCAAAGCTTTCTTCCCAAAACTTTCTATATTCTTCTAACCACTGGGAGGCGGTCTTAAAGGATTCGCCGTTCAGTCGGCAGGGGCGCCACTGGGCGTCTTTTGTTTTCGTGATGAGACCCGCCTTTTCTAAAACCTTGATGTGTTTTGTGACAGCCGGAAGACTCATTTCCTTCAAAAAAGGTTTCGCTAAATCCGAAACATTCGCAGCACCCTGCGAGAGGCGCGCAAGCATCGCCCTACGCGTAGGGTCGGCAAGAGCTGCGAAGGTTTGGCTGAGGTGATCGTTCATATCTTACTCTTAGGTTAATTAACTTATAGGTTAAATATAGACCGTAAAAAAACCATTGTCAAAAATTCTGGAAGCTCTCGTTTTTCTTAAATAAGTAGGGATTTAATTTACGGGATCACTTCTTCTTCGAAGCCAAAGCGAGTTTAAACTTATCGCCCAAAGTCCCAAACGAAGTGTTCGTATCCTGCTTATGTGAACGCCAGTCGTCTTCGTTTGCGTCTCGCGGGAGGGAAAGCGAAATCTGCCGTTCGCCCAAACGAATTTCAGCGATTTGAACCGTGATCGAATCATTTACTTTCACGTTCTCAAACTTAAACTCAGGTTGATCCACGGTACGTGATTTATGAAGGAGCCCAGTGATTCCGGGTTCCAGTTGAACGAAAAACCCGTAGGGTTCTTTCCGAGTCACTTTACCCACAATCACTTGTCCGTTCGAGAGCTTCGCCCAAGGATCGTTCGCAGGAGGAGCGCCGGCCGCCGATAACTTTTCTTCCTTCGGTGTGATTTGTTTTATCGAAAGTGAAAGCTTCACGCGTCCATTCACGACTTCACGCTTCAGAAGCTTTACGGTCACCGGTTGGTTGATCGACAAAACCTCAGACGGATCATTAATCCGGGACCAGGCGATCTCGGAAATATGCACAAGCCCATCGACACCGGGAGCGAGCTCCACAAACGCACCAAATTTTTCGAAACGAGTGACGCGTCCTTGAACGACATCGCCGTCCTTGTGCTCTTCTAAGAAAGATGCGGTCCCGATCTCCTGTTCTTCTTCGAGTACTTTTCGACGAGACACGACGATGTTCCGACCACCCTCACTGAACTGAGTGATTTTAAAATCGAAACTTTTTCCGACGTATTCGTCAGCAGTTTCAATCCGCTTCGTGTCGATTTGAGAAATCGGGCAGAACGCAAGCTTCCCTTTGATGTTCACTCGCACGCCGCCTTTACAAACCTCAACGATGCGGCCCGGGATCGCGAGCATCATATCGAAGGCGTCTTCAAGATCTTCGGCGATGTTTCGGTCAGTCGGATTCGGTGAAAGGCGGATCTCCGTGCCACGAACCAAAGTGACATAGAGTTCAATCTCGTCGTCTTTCTTGTAAGGACAATTCCCATCTTTATCGAGGAGATCGCGTCGCATGACGACGCCGTCGTTTTGACTTCCCGTCGAGACGTAAACTTCTTCGCGGCCCAAAACTAAAATTTTCCCGCGAATCTTGTCGCCGACTTTTAACTTCTTGGTCGGAGCCTTGAAGGACTGCTCGAGCATGGAGGCGAAGTCTTCACCACCGGAATCTTTCGTGGACTCAGTTGTCCCTTCGTCAGTGGCTTCGTTGAATTCGGAAAAATAATCAGGCGCTTTTTTAGTCGACATAGAGATCCTTAACGAGATCCGGAGAGAGATCCTGGGTTTCTCGGTGAAATCCAACTTTATGGGATTTCGCGGGCGCCGGCTAGCCTAAAACCCAAGAAGCGGAGCCGTAAACGCTCCCATTGATTTGAATTTCAAGCTTCTGCTTCCCAGGGTAGAGCTTTCGAGTCGTGACACGCTTCAGCGAATGGCTCTTTTCGATTCGGACTTTTTCACTCGGATTCAGCGTCAGGGTTTTGAGCTTGAACACCTTGGGGGCCATTTTGCCATTCGATTTCATGTAATGAACGACGTAATCAACGATGAGCTTCTGAGGCTTTTTCCCGAGCGAGACTAGATCGAAACCAAAACGGATCGAGTCCCCTTCCCGAAACTTCTTACCACCGAGGCTAAATTTTAGGACGCGAACCTTAGCCCCAGTCGAAACACCTACAAGCGCAAGCGCATCTTTATTCCCAGCCTTAATCAGAGAACGAAGCGCATGCCTCGT
>CAYOJT010000183.1:0-2545 GCA_964404365.1 uncultured Bacteriovoracaceae bacterium | reverse complement strand
GATTTTCTCATGATGATCGCCGGCGGCTAACTTCTTCCAGCGCTTCAATACCTCAACAACGACATTCGGATGATCTTTCGCAATATCATTCAGATGATTCGCGACACTTTTTCGCACATAAAGTTCTGAGTCGTGACGGAGCCGATCCAAGAAGATAAGAGTCGTCCGAGGATTTTCGATAAATTCGTCCAAGCGCTCTCCCCAAGGGAGTCTAGGCCGCGTACCTTCGCTCACCCATCGGCGAACATGCACATCAGAATCCTCCGCACACTTCTTTAAGAACTGAAGGGTCACGGCGAGATGATTTTTCAAAAACGGCCGAACGGCGAACTCACCCGTGAACTTCGGGGTGAGTTCTTTCAATGCCTGCAGTGATATTTCCGGATGATTCAGTCCGTAGGTTTGAATAAAGTCCGTGAAGGGCCAGAGATCGAAGCCATCGAGTTTCCCAGCGCCAGCCGCTTTCAGAAGAATGCGAAGTGCCTTCGGAAACTCTGAAGGAAGCTGTGCCTCTAGTTGATCCCGAACCCTCCGTACCCTCGGCTTCAGCTCCAGAGCATCAAGCTCGTGCGCAATCTCAATGAACCGCTTCCGATCGAAGCCCGGAAATTGAGCCTGAATAGAGTTGGCCATCCGAATCAGCAAATCCCGGTTAATCCAGAGCTTAAAAGCGTTTGGATTATCGGTATCCGTTTTACTTCGCGTAGCTTTTTGTTTTTTCGGCATGAGAAATCAATCGTGAGAGTCCGAACCACAATCTCCACAATCCGCATTCGGATCCGATTCAATTTGAATCGTCGAATGCGTGATTCCGAATTTTTTAGAGAGCATCTCGCTTGCGCGCACTAAGATTTGTCCTTCGGTCACTGAGGCGTCGCTTAGAATTTTTTTCAAATGCACGCTCAGCGCCACGGTACCACTCGAGAGCGTCCAAACGTGGAGATCATGCAGACCCGAAACGCCCTCGATCTCGGCGAGCGAGTTTTCAATTGCGTTCAGATTCACATCTTGGGGCGAACGTTCCATCAAGACTTCGATCGACTCCCAAACGAGTCGCCACGAACCCCAAAGCATCAAGACCGAAAATACGCAGGTTAGAATCGGATCGACGATCGACCAACCCGTGTACTCAATCACAATTCCCGAAACCACCGCAGCCACAGAGCCCAAGCAGTCGGTCAGCACATGAAGGTACGCGGAGCGGACATTTAAACTCGATTTTTGGGAGACGTGGAGAAATTTCAGGGACGCGAGATTTGCAATCAATCCCGCTAAACCCACCCCGATCACCCACTCCGCCCGAATGCTGGGCGGCGCTTTAAAACGCTCGAACGATTCAAACACCAAAAAGCCTGAGATCAGCCAGATGGTCAGGCCGTTCAGCAGAGCACCCAAAACCTCAGCACGCTGAAATCCGTAGGTATAGCCCCCCCGAGCCGGGCGACTCGCCAGCCAAACTACGAAAAGCGAAACGCCGAGTGCCCCCGCGTCCATCGCCATATGAACACCGTCAGAAATCAGAGCCAGGGAGTTTGCGTAAAACCCGCCTAAAAGCTCTACCACCATGAAGACAAGCGTTACGGCCAAAGCGAGTTTTAAGGACCGAGAAGCGCCATGGGAATGGCTCGCGCGATCATGCGTATGGCCGTGATGATCGTCATGATCATGATGGTGGTGATGCGAATGTGAGTGTTTATGAAAAAGTCCCATTCCTCCTTCATACTAACCGTTCGGTTTTGAAAAATCTTTCTCGAAAAAGAAACGCAGAGGGGTTGTGGCAATATTCAGATTTCCGTACACTGGAGCTTGAGAAGCGGCTTTCCAAGGATTGGTAAAGACGCTCAAGCATTACTCGGTTCCCGCCGATTGGACTCATGGATGATTACTAAAGCTCAGCCGCCCGTAAAAATGGTCAGACGCGAACAAGAAAACCAGATTCACCGGAATCAACTCTGGTGGAGTGGCCTTATCGCGCTTGTGCTTGCCGCGGCTGCACTCGCTAAATGGAGCGCCCCAAAAAACGCGCTCATGGAGCAAGACCGTAACCCTGCCTCATATCGCAGTGATTCTAAGAGCTTAGGCTCGAACGAATAATCCCGCCTCCCCTTACTTCTGCTATTTATCCAACCGATTTTCCTGTGCTATTCCCTATCGCACACATGGCAACCCAGTACTGGCTTCTCAAAACCGAACCCGACACCTATAGCTTTGACCAGCTCGTGAAGGACAAGAAAACGAATTGGTGTGACGTTCGGAACTACCAGGCGCGAAATTATCTCCGTCAGGCGAAAAAAGGCGACATCGCGGCGATTTATCATTCGGGCGACGACAAAAGCGTCGTGGGTTTTGCTGAAGTCGTGAAGGAAGCCTATCCCGATATTGATCCCGAAGGCGGCGACTGGGTCCAAATTGACCTAAAACCAGCGGGCGCTTTGAAGAAAGCGGTCCCACTTTCCGAAATCAAATCCGATTCGGTCTTGAAGGACATGCCGCTCGTAAAACAATCCCGCCTCTCCTGTATGCCGATCACCAAGGCTCACTTCGA
>CAYOJT010000182.1:0-6371 GCA_964404365.1 uncultured Bacteriovoracaceae bacterium | reverse complement strand
AAATCCCGATCCAGAGTTATTTGATTGGGTTCGTAAGGCGCCATTTTCGAATGGCGATTTCGGAAGACGTGTCTCGGTCTTTCAATGTCAGTAAACTCAGTAGTAAAGGAAGTCTGTATTATGAAGAAGTTCTTATTCATCCTAAGTCTCTGTCTCATGAGTGCTCAATCGTTCGCGGCACCCGGTGATTCTGAGTGCACGTCCCCGGTTGGGACTGTAAAAAAAGGCTACTCCCTTTTTGAACTCCACCTCGCACTGAACGGAGCATACGCGAAAATGAGCGTTCCGGGAGAAGCTGCTCCACGTAAATTGAAATGTGTGATGCCGCTGCGTGGGAATAACAACCACTGCTTCGACTGCCCTCATACGGTCGCTACTTGTTCGGATACCGGATATTCGGTAGTCATCACCGGTGGCGGGATGACTGGAAAACTTTTCGCGGATATTTCCTCGAAAAACCGCCGTTCACTTCGCGCACTGGGACGATTCCGCTGTGAAAAAATCAACTACGGACACCCGGAAGATGCTCACGCGAATATCGACGGCTTAGAGACCGAAGATACCCAAGTGGAAGTCCTTCAAGACCTCGAATAATATTCTGAAGCGTAAAAATGGAACGGGGGCAAAGCTCTATGCTTTGCCCCCGTTTTCGCCTTTAAGATTCGGATTTAGGGAAGCTCTTCCGCATCTCCACCCTCTTCCTTCAGTTTCCGGTAGATGGTTCGAGAGTTAATTCCGAGAAGTTTTGCTGTAATGTTCTTATCGCCTTGAGTGAGCTCAAGCGTCTTGCGTATGAGAATTTCCTCAACGTCTTTCAGCGGGGTCCCAATCGGAATCGGAATCGTCGAAAGTGGCGACATAAGGCCGAGATCTTTTCCTGCAAGCTCGGACAAGTGTGAAGGCAAGTCCTCAGGTAGAATTTCATCGGTGGTTGCAAAAATCACCGCGCGCTCGATGACGTTTTCAAGTTCGCGAATATTTCCGGGCCAGGCGTAGCTCGAAAGAACTCGGTAGGCCTCTTTCGAAATCGCACGAATCGATTTTCCATGGCGAAGGTTCGCGCGGGCGAGAAATTCGACGGCGAACTCCGGAAGATCCTCGAGACGATCGCGAAGCGCTGGGAGCGGGATCTGCACCACCTCCAACCTGAAAAGTAAATCCTGCCTGAAACTTCCGGAAGCCACTGCCGCTTTCAGATCACGATGCGTGGCCGCGATGAGTCTCACGTCGACTTTTTTACTACTCGATGATCCGAGTCTCCTCACCTCTCCGTCCTGCAGGATGCGAAGGAGTTTCGCTTGGAGAGTTAGCGGCATGTCACCGATTTCGTCGAGGAGTAAGGTGCCTCCGTGGGCTGCTTCAAAGAGACCCATTTTGGATTGGTTTGCCCCGGTAAATGCTCCCTTTTCGTAACCGAAAAGCTCGCTCTCTAAGAGCGTGTCTGGGATGGCCGCACAGTTGACGGCGATGAAAGGCTTCTCGCTCCGAGCGGAGACTGAATGAATGGCGCGAGCCACACGTTCTTTACCTGTACCACTTTCACCTAAAATTAAAACTGTCGCGCTCGTTGGGCCTACCTGCGCAAGCATCTGGCGAATCACTTGAACACGGGAAGAAGAGCCCAAAATGCTCGCGATGCCTTCTTTGTCGGATTTAAATCCTGCGGTCTTCGAAGCAGTCGCGCCTGCGGGCACAGACTTTTGAGCCCGAATCCGCTCTAAGGCGCTTTTCACAGCGTCGAGGAGCGCTTGTCGCTTAAAAGGTTTCTGAAGAAAATCGATCGCTCCGAGCTTCATCGCCCCCACTGCGTCGTCGACTCGACCAAAGGCCGTCATCAGGATCACCGGAATTTTCTGTTGTGCGACGGTGAGCGCTTTCAGAAATTCGAGCCCCGTCATTTTCGGCATACGAACATCGGAGATCACTAAGGTGTAGGGCTTACTACCGAAAGGTTGAAGTTTAGAGAGGGCGTCTAATCCGTCACGTGCGACATCCACGCGATGACCCTCGAGTTCTAAGATTTTCCGCGTGGACTCTAAAGATTGGACATCGTCATCCACTAATAAGATCGAGGCTGGGTTCATAAATTCCTCTCCGTCAAATCACGTAATCGTTCGCGAGATTCAACGTTGGCAGTCGTTTGGGGCAGTAAAATTTCGAAAGCAGCTCCGCGAAGGACACGCGGAGAAACGGCGCGTACTTCGCCTGAAAATTCCTCAATGATTTTTTTCACGATACTTAAACCGAGGCCCGTACCTTGAGCCTTAGTCGTCACAAACGGGGTGAAAAGCTTTTCACGAATATCCGCGCGGATTCCGGGTCCAGAGTCTTCGATTCGAATAAATACACGCCCCGACTCAAGCGAACCCAACCGAATCGCAACCTGCTTACGAACCGTTTCTGGATTCTCTTCGCCTGCGTCCATCGCTTGAATCGCGTTCTGAATCAGATTTCCGATAGCTTGCTCAAGAAGTGCCGGGTCGACATCCACCATCAAGGGACGCTTCGATTCCCGCACCCAATCGATCGAGACTCGTGCTTTTTCAAAAACGGACGCGTAACTCGCTACTGCCCGCTCGAACACTTCACCCAGATCGATCCGCGTACGCGCTCCACTGCTCATCTTCGAAAGCTTCAAGTAGTTCTCTGTGATTTTCTCAAGTCGATCCACGGACTGAAGGATAGACTGAATCGATGATTTCATCGCGGGATCCCCCGCGCGAGAGGCGAGCTCAAGCGCCATCTCAGCCTCTAAACCAATCGAGTGAAGCGGATTTCGAACTTCATGCGCAACCTGAGCAGATAACCGTCCAACGCCAGCCAGGTGCTCTGCCTGCTTGAGGCGTTCTTGGAGCTCGACCCGTTCTTTCAAAAGCGAGTTCTGATCTTCGAGTGAGCGTTTTTGACTTTCGACCACCTTCTCCCATTCGAGAATCTGCGTCGCCATCCCGTGAAACTCGCGGGCAAGCTGGCTCACTTCATCGTCTCGGTTGAGGTGAATCGAAGGTGGCAGGGCTTTATCTTCTCGCTTCAGTCCTCGGCGCGTAATTTGGCGAACAAGATCCGTCAGCTCATTGAGAGGTCGAAGGGCGCGTTCTCCGAGCCAGAGCAATAAAAACGAAAGCCCCATGACCACAAATAAAATCATCTCAAGACCGGTCCGGAGTTTTGCTACCTGTCCTTGAGCCGATTCAAATCCATCTCGAACGGTTCGCTCATGCTCCGCAACACCCCATTGAAGCTGCTTCGTCCAATCATCAAGCGCCGTATTCCAGAGCGGATAAATTCTTGAGGATTCATTCGTGTCTTTTTTCTCAAGCGCCGCATAGAGGGAGTCAGAACTCGTCACCAGCGACTCAAAATCATGTTCAAGATCACTGATCCAAGCTGTCCAATTTTTTTCACCCAACGGCGAGCCTTCGAGAAGCGTATGGGCTCGGCCCAATTCGTTTCGAATGACATCCGTAATCCACTTTGGAACGGGACGGGGCGCCCAATGGGGATCATTCCAGTGGATCGCACCTAAACCACGCGTGATCTCACGCCGAAAAACTTCAACGTCGATTTGAATCTGAGAGAGGAGCTTCGAAACAGGCATCGAGATGCGGTTGATATCGTCGAGCGTCCGATTCACTGCTGAAATTTGAAAGAGGCTGATAACGGATGCAAGGAGGGATACCAGAATCAAAGCGCCAACGAAACCCAAGACCCGCGCTCGAAGTCGCGTCCCTGTTTTTTCGTTTTTGTTTTTGATCGGCGTCCTTTCCGTCATCTGTTTTTATTTGGCCGGTGCGGCAGCACCGTCCTCCTTCGGCAGTTCGATCCGAGGGTAGATCGGTTTAGGTTCACCCACTCGGTAGGACGTTTCGCCCCAGTTCAGGTTTTTGATCGCACCTAACTCCGAAGGCGTCGGAACTCCGAGCTGTCTGAATACTTCAGGCATTCCGAACGGCAAGATCGGCATGAGCGCCGTCGCCGTAAAACGAATGCCCTCAAGCAAAGTATAAATCACCTCACCGAGCTCCGTCATTGACTCCGGCGTATTAGTTTTCGCTAATCCCCAAGGCTTCATACGATCGATGTAGAGGTTTAAGACGCGCGATCGCGCAGTACACGCCTGAGCGTATGCAACCGTATCCACTGCATCTAAAGCTTTTTTAAGATCCGCTTGGAGTGTTTTGAAACTTTCTAAGACGTCGACCGAGTTCTTAATCGAGGCAGGTTTTTTCAATTCCTGATCGGGGAAATATTTTCGGCACATATTGATCGAGCGATTGACCAGATTACCCCAGTCATTCGCAAGATCCGCGTTTGCTTTCAAGGTCATGAGATCCCACCCGAAATTTCCATCACCTGCGAACTGGTTCTCAGCGAGCAGGTAGTAACGAAGCGGATCGGGTCCTGTGACATCCATCACGTCATCTGGCGAAATGATATTTCCGGAAGACTTCGACATGCGCTCGCCACGGAGATTGAGCCATCCGTGAACGAAAACCTTCTTCGGAAGCGGAAGATCGAGACTCATGAGCATCGCCGGCCAGTAGATCGTGTGAAAACGATTCACGTCTTTTCCGATAATGTGAACATCGGCCGGCCACCATTTTTTAAACTCGGAATCACCTTTTTCGTAATTCGCTCCGGTCACATAATTCACAAGCGCATCGTACCAAACGTAAACGATGTGTTTCTGATCAAAGGGGAGCTGTACACCGAAGGTCGAAGTGGAGCGCGAAATGGAGAAGTCCTTCAGGCCGCCTTCCATGAATCCCAGCATTTCTGCTCGTCGATGGTCGGGTTCTAGGAAACCCGGCTTAGAAAGAAGTTCTCGGATTTGAGATTCGTATTTCGAGAGTTTGAAAAAATAATTTTCTTCTTTAATCCACTTCGGAACCGTTCCGTGGTGAACGCATTTTCCGTCGATGAGATCTTTATCGAGGTAAAAGGCTTCGCATCCTTCGCAGTAGTGACCTTCATACTTCGCGAGGTAGATATCACCCTTATCGAAAGCTTTCTGGACGAGCGATTGGACCACGCGTTTGTGATCTTCATCCGTCGTCCGAATGAAACGGTCATGCGAAACACCCATGCGACGGAGAGTTTTTTCGATGTCACCGGCCATCTGGTCACAGAAGGCTTTGGGTTCCATCCCGGCCTCAACCGCCCGTTTTACGACCTTGGTCGAGTGCTCGTCCATCCCGGTCAAAAAGCGAGTTTCTTCGCCCATTGCCCTGTATCCCCGCGCCAACCAGTCGGCGCCGAGCACTTCCCAGGCCCACCCGATGTGGATGCGGTTGTTGGGATAAACGATTGCTGTAGTTATGTACTTGGATTTATTAGACATTTTAAATTTTGGGTCCCGCTCTAAGCCTCTACTCAAATGTATCCGATAAGTAAGGACGCTACGGAGCGTAAAATGCAAGGTGCCATGGCTACTAAACCGTTCACGGTAGGATTTGTAACCGATCCCAGTCTCTCTCGCGAGAAGACTCAGATCGCATTGCGCTCAATCAACGCCCTCCGGGGCATTGCAGACGTTCGCTATTACCCAGGAACGCTCGTTGAAGAAGAACTCCTGAAGCGGATCACACGCGATCCGCTCGACCTCCTCCTCGTGCCTTGGCACATGTACCTGCACTTCCAAAAAATCGAGGCGAAATTCGGTCTGACCCGCGTTCATGGCCCGACGATGGTCGGTTATTTCGCTGAAGACATTTCTCCGCATGAAATTCAGGAAGAGGATCACCACTTCCGCGCGATTTTGATCGATCTGAATCGCTTGAGCACCCCAGAGAGCTCCACCATTCTACGCGCACTCCTTCGAGATTCAACCCGCTGGGGATTAAAACCCCTCATGCAACAAAACACCCAGTTTCACTACGAAACCTGGTCCGCTCAAATGGGGCTTGGATTTAGAATCGATGCCGCTCTCGCGCTACCGGAGATTCAAACTCCTCAGTGGTCGAAGCGCGCAAACGCGATTCGAACCTTGATCTGCGCGTTCTGGTCGGTGGTTTTTGATCACGGGCCTGGGAAAATGGATCGGGATAAAACAGGAGCAAACCGCACACCGCGAGGATACTTCGAAATCGCAGCCGACACTCACGGCCTCGGTATGCGCCTCTGTTACACGGAACCAGGATGGAAAGCGAAGGACGTGCTTCACCAATTCTGGCCAGGCGCGGGCCACTCCTCGACCGCCGGGCAGATACTGTATCAGTACTCGGATTTCCTGCGTATTCACGTCGATCCCGAAACCGCTGAAATCGAGATCGTCTGCATGCTTTATCCTTCCAGTCCTGCCGAAATGGCGACCGACATCTTGAAAACGATTTGGATCGAACCGCTCACGTCGATGACTCGTCTTGAGCGTT
>CAYOJT010000181.1:0-6418 GCA_964404365.1 uncultured Bacteriovoracaceae bacterium | reverse complement strand
TTTTCGATACGAAAACTCGGAAGGTTGTTCGTTCGAAGATGAAGTTCAATGCCGGAATCGCACTCTTCCATACGATTTGTGATGCGCCAGCAGCTTCTTATTTTTGTAAGGAAAGCACCGACACGCTCTCCTATGATGGTCAACCTCTCGCGAAGGATCCAAAATCGGATGCGATGGTGATGGCGGCTAAAAATGAATTAGCGCCTCTTGCGACGCGCGTATTGGGTGAGGCGAAAAAGCCTATTTTCCGAGACCGCATCAATGAGTCTCCAATGGCAAACCTGCTGACTGATGCGCTCCGAAGTGCTGCGCAAACTGATATTGCGCTCATCAACACGGGTGGAATTCGGACAGACTTCCAGCCGGGAATGATCACTTATGATGATCTTTTCAAAGTCGTACCCTTTAACAACTTGGCCGTAGTTCTAGATCCAATGGATACGCCGACGCTCGTGAGCTTGATTGAGCGCTCGATTGTGACTTGCGGTGGTTACGGCGCTCTCCAAGCGAGTGGTCTGAAGGTGACCTATTCGCGTGACTGCACCGCTCCTGTCGGCGGCGTGGATCCGAAAGCGAAACTCCTTTCAATCAAGGACTCTGCAGGCGATCTCATTTACGACGGAACACTTGCAAATCCGATCATCGGAACGAAAGTCTATCGCGTAGCAACTCTCGATTTCTTATCCTCCGGTGGATCAGGTTACGAAGCGTTTAAAAAAGCGAAACGAGTAACGGATCTCGGAATTTTCCGGGAAGTCATGACGGAAGTTCTTGTGAAGGCGCCTCAGACTTGGAATGGCGGAACCGATGGACGTTGGGTGAACGTGAATCAGACCGCTACGCCACCTACGGTCACTCCATCCTTGTGACTCGCGTTCGATTTGTTCAGAAATCTAATCCAACTGAGAATCATATCGTCGACTTTGTTGAGACGAATCTGAATCTCCTCGCTCATGCTCAGGCAATTGAACTTTTGATTGGTTCACGTTGTGGTGGCCACGGAATTTGCGGAGGAGATCGTATCCGCATTTGTAATGTGAAGGAACGCGCGACCCTTTCACCCATCACTGAAAAGGAACGCGAACACTTGAGCGAGCGCGAGATTGAATCGGGCGTTCGACTCGCGTGTCAGTGTTATCCAAATTCGAGCGAGCAAAATCTCGAAATTGAGATCGAGCCCGAAGGGTTGAGTCCCCATTTCACCTAAAGCGAACCCCGATTCCCCAAAAACTTTCTTCAGAGGGTCATTTCATTACGTCAGATTGCACAAAAAATCCTAATCTTAGATTTGGTCGCGTCACAAAATAATAGCTTAATTTCGGTCACATAATGCAAGGCGCAGAGTTGATCCACGCATCGAGATTAGCTTCAACTTAGGATCCAAAAAACTACGTCCTCACGTTTGTCAGAACCCCCGCAATTGGGAGAGACCTCCGCCTCGGCTTGTAACTACTGATTTCTGGGCGGGGGCCCGGGAAAGGAACCTCAAAATGAATAAACTCAGTGCACTTTTTTTGGCTTTGCTCCCCATGGCAGCCAACGCGTCGACTATCGCAATCGTTGATTCGGGTACGGACTATCGTCACGTAAAATTCTCGGCTCAATACCTCAAAAACGCAGTCGATAACTCCAACAACGGAGTCGATGAAGACAAAAACGGATACATCGATGACGTTCTCGGCTGGAACTTCGCGGAACAAAACAACCAAGTCATCGACTTCAGCTACCTCGGAAAATTCTCCCCCGATGTTCCGAAGTTTTTTGAAGTTCAGGCTCGTATCTTGGAAGGTACTGCGTCTGAAGAAGATAAAAACTGGATGAAAGCAAAACGCGGCGACGAAGAGTTCATCAAACAACTTCAAACCTTCGGAAACTTCGCCCACGGAACGCACGTGACCGGAATCACCGCGATCCCTTTCAAGGATAATAAAGTTTTCGGAGTGAAACTCATTCCGACGGAAGTGAAGCTTCCTGGACAAGACGGTGCGCTTCTCGCGGACGGCTCGCTTCGTGCGTCTGTAAACGACGAGGGCGACATTAAAGAAATGCTCCTCAAGATGGGACTCGAGAAACTCGCTCAACAACAAGCAAGCATCCTCGTCACTATCGGTGGATATTTGAAAGCTCGAAACGCGGACGTCATGAACGGCTCGTTCGGGACAGGTTTTGCGCAAGCGAAGATGATCGTCTCGGCTCTGTATAATCTTCTCTATAAAGAAGGTCAGCGCTCGGAAGAACAACTGAACGCCTTAACCGCTCATTTCATGAACGCGATGATCGCGGCATGCAAGGGCATGACGGACGCCTCTCCGAACACCCTTTTCGTATTCGCAGCTGGTAACGACGGCTCGGATAACGATAAGACGCCGACGAGCCCAACGAACATCAAAGCGGAGAACACGATTTCGGTAGCTGCTACGATGAAAAACAACTCGCTCGCTGTATTCTCGAACTACGGCGCGAAGATGGTTGAAGTTGCAGCTCCTGGCGTTGGAATCCTATCCAGCTACCCAGGCGACGAAATGGGTTTCATGAGCGGAACTTCACAAGCGGCTCCGTACGTGACGGGTGTTGCAGGTGAAATCAAAAACAATAACCCAAAACTCACTCCATCCGAGATCAAGCGTATCCTCATGGGAACGGTTGATGCGAAGGAATGGTTGGTTGGAAAAGTAGCGGCCGCAGGCGTTGTTAACCCGGCTCGCGCATTCGCAGCTGCGAAACTTTCTCAGACGATGGCGCTTGAGCTCGCGATTGAACAATCGAAGGCTCAGGTCCAAGATCAACCTACCGATTCGAGCGATGTGACTCCATTCACCGCTCCTGGAACGAAGGAAGAGGCGATGGTTCAATCGCTTCCTTCCCCAATTTTCTAAGCATTCGTAACGCGACCCGAACCCGCTTCGGTTCACGTTAAATAGCTAAACCCCGGTGATCTTTGATCATCGGGGTTTTTATTTGATTTGAGCCTATTTTCGGCAACTCAAGTCGAGTGAATAAGATATCTCTTTGGGGCTCACCATGTTACTTTAACCGAGTTAGTGTACTGTACTGCTTCTCTTCCGAGTCTTTGGACATCGTGTCCCTATCCTCTCTGAGTGGCGCCCGAGCCTTTAGGAGGTCATATGGGAAAAAAACTATACATTGGAAATCTACCTTATTCAGCAACCGATCAGGTGCTGACCGACACTTTCGCTCAATGCGGAACTGTTGAGTCTGCTAAGATCATCACGGACCGTGAAACCGGCCGCTCGAAAGGTTTCGGATTCGTCGAAATGTCGACCGATGCTGAAGCTAAAGACGTTATCGCGAAATTCGATGGCGCTGACTACGACGGCCGTCGCATGACGGTCAACGAAGCTCGCCCAATGGAGCCTCGCACGGGTGGCGGCGGCGGTGGCCGCGGCGGATTCGGCGGCGGTGGAAATCGCGGCGGCGGAAGTCGTTATTAAGTTTCTCAGGCCCTGATCCTACTCGGATCAGGGCCTTTGCTTTTTCAGTATTCCAGAAAAATTTAAAGAATTTTCAACCCTGAAGGAATCGTTTGAATGTCGAACCCAAACCCAAACCCGTCTATCCCTCAACCTGAAAAGAAACTGGCGAAAGGCACTTTCAAGTGCTTCCAATGCCGCAAGCTTTTTCAGAACAAAGACGGAGATTGGTTCGACTGGAACCAGATGCAGGTTCACATGTGTTGGCCATGTGACAAGGCGACGGCGAAAGATCCAGCGCGCCCGAAATCCCGATAATTATTTTTTAGTCATCTCTTCAAAGAGCGTACGCATTTTAGCCCTGAGGTCGCGGCTCGCTGCGACTTCTTCCAGATATGCATCTTCAACGTCTTTCTGATTTTTATGATCAGCGACTCGAATTTTCACAATCACATCTTTTTTCAGATCTTGTGCTTCCTTTTTCAAGGCCTTGATTTCTGAAGCATAGGATTTCTTTTTCCCGACTTTGAATGCCTCATCTAGATCTTCGAGGACTGAAATCGCAATAGCGAGGTGGGTCCATCGTACTGGATAAGAGGTGAGTTCATCTACGAGGTGCATGCCGTGAGAAGCCGTAAGCGAACTTTCTTCCGGAGTGAATGGGGTCGTTTTTTTTGTTTCGATGAGTTTTTGGAGCACGGTCCAAACCGCAACCGGGTTACAGTAACCCGAATGAACGATATAGCCGGAAAAGCCCCATTTTTTGATGTCTTTTGGATCTTCCGCCATCACAATACGAGCGATTTCTTTTTTAGTTTCGGATGCGCCAGGGTTCTTCGCGAGTTTATCGAGTGTCGGTCGGATTTGTTTCTTATCAATTTTTTGGGAATCGGATGCAGCGAGGTTCTGTAGCTCCTTCGTGAACGCGGCGCACGCTCTCGTTTCAGGTTCGGTCTTTAGGACTAGTCCATTCAGCATTTTCTCTAAGGCTTCACGGTGAGTTTCTTCCGAAACCGCAGAACTCGAACAGGACTGGAGATATAGACTCGGAAGAATAATCGTAAAAGCGCCAATGATATGAGTGTATCGCATCGCTCAAGAGTAACTGCCTCAGAGTCAAAAGAAAACCCCCGGAACCTTTCGATTCCAGGGGTTACTTGTTTAGCTGTGGTTAAAAACTTTTTAGCTTAGAACCTGCTGAACTTTAGCCTCGATTAGAGGGCGAGTTGACCGCGGTACCAGGTCTTGAGAACTTCTTTCATGTTCTCTTCGCTGGTTCCCCAGTTTTTCGCAGCCTCGGAGACAGTTTGCTTGAGCAATTTGTCTTCGCCGGCTTGGGCTTCGAGGATAGCTTTCTTCACTTGTGAGTAGTCTACGCCGTAAACTTTCGAGGTGAATTCAGCCAAGTCTTTTTCGGTTTTCGCACGCTCTTTACCGAGTTTTGCCCACTGGTTAAGTGCGCGAGCGATCTGAATACCTTTGTCGACGGAGAGGCTGTATTTAGCAGCGAACTCTTTACCAGCACCTTCAACGATGTTGGCTTCTTGTTTAGCAACTTCAGCAACGGTGTTGCGTCCGCGGCTCTTCTTCTGGTTCAACGCATTACCGTATTCATCATAGAGAATACCGGTTGGGCTGAGCCATGCGAATCCGTCGTATTCATACAGGATGCCGTTCAGGTAGAAGGTCCAGTAATCGTAAACGAGGTTGTAGTAATCATAGGTGAAGTATGGATCTTCGAAATCCATGATCTTCACGAGCTCACCACTGTAATAATAGAAGTTACAGCCAGGACGAGGCGTGCTGGTCGAGCAGCCGTGGCCGTACATATCATACCAAGCATAAACAACAGGATCGATCACGATTCCGCCGCCGCCAGATACCACGGTCGTTTCGCAGCCGGTGAAGCTTGCAGAAGCGACGAGTAAACCCAGTCCAACGATGGAACGTTTAATGAGGGACATATTCATAGAGATTCTCCTTAAGGCAGAGGCAAAAAAACCTTGCACGTACTCCCCTTGTGCGAGGCGTGTGCCAGGAAACTGCAAAATGAGAAACTATTTAAATTTATGAAATTACTGAGAAAAATCGATTTTTGAGGATCGAAATATCCGACCTTTTTATTTTGAATTTTGGTGCGAAAGCGGTTCGCGGTGTCGTTTTGTCTGGAGAGCTGGGGTCAGGTGGCGAGCGAGAGGCTCATCGACTTTGATTCATGTACTGAATCGTCGCGCGCAAGGTTGCTTCGACCGCTTTTGTGTAAACGTTCATCGAATAACCGGTGCCCACGTGAATAAAGCCCTGAGCGAGGACGAAGTCGGGATCGGTTGGATCCGAGTGTTCTGATTTGTACCGAGCGCCCAAGTGGCTGAGATAACCGCAGAGAAAGTTTCCGGCATCACCCTGGCGATCGACCCATGCGTTGATTTGCCCTGACTGGTTAACGGCGTCGCGGATCATATCGAAGGGGAGGGTGTTCTTATATTTTTTCCCAAACATCTCAGTCGGTGGGGCATTGGTTTCAATTTCCCAAGGCCCATCGCCCTTGCCAAATGAGATGATTGCGATGGGATGAATTTGGGAAGTAATTCGCGCGAAATCTTCGCGAGTGTCTTTTTTATCTACTTCAAAATCGCCTACGCCTCTTTCGCCCGAACCTGCAGGGAATTCTGGGAAATAAGAGACGACATCGTAGCCAAGACCCTCCCAGTTTTCACCCACCCAGCCGTTAGGATTCTGGGCCGGATTTCTGCTCCAAGGTCGCAGCATTTCGTTCGTCGGTACCCAATATCCGGTCAGCATGATCACCGGACGAGCCGCGTGGGCAAGCGATGTAGAAATGAGAGAGATAAGAGCAAACGAAAGCGAAAAAGTCCTGAGGTTCATAGCCCTCGTTCTTTTACTTTTTACCTCGGGAGTCAAGCACCAAGCCTATTAAAGGCGATAGGGGATCCTAAGGAAGTGATCCCCGCAGAAATAAACCGCTT
>CAYOJT010000180.1:0-6488 GCA_964404365.1 uncultured Bacteriovoracaceae bacterium | reverse complement strand
CCGGAAAATGAACCTTCGTGTTTCGGATGTCTGTCACCGCGGCGAAGCGGTCGGCACGATTTCTCCGACTGCGCTCATGGATCAGGTCGCAATCCTCGCGACTCATAAACGACTCGGAGGGGTCCTCGTCGTAGACGGTCGAAAACTCCTCGGAATCATCACCGATGGCGATATTCGAAAAGCCCTCTCCCATCGCGAAAAATTCTTTCAATTGAAGGCTCAGGAAATCATGACGAAAGACCCGATTACGGCGGCTCTCGATATGCCGGCACGGGATGCCTTGAGCCTGATGGAAAACCGCCCTAACCCGATCAGTATCCTGCCCGTTGTGGATCCTGCGGGAGAATGGATTGGAATCATTCGACTGCATGACCTCATCCAAAGTTTCTGAAAAGCCTAGATCCATTCGGTCAGAGGACGGCCTTTGCCCGACCTGCGGCACGGTCTTGAAATTAAGACAGGCTCATCCGTTTCCAATCAAACTGCAGATTATCTTTGCTCTGAGCTTCGTGGGGTTTCTGTGGGCTCAAGGTCAGAATAAACTTCCCCCAATAGTATTCTGGTCTTGGACCGCTGCGCAAATTGTTTTAGGGGGGCTCTTAGTTCGCGCAAGGCTGCGATCTGCTAAAAGAATTTTAATTTGCATCCGTTGTAGCCCGCCCTTACGATAACCCAATAGTTTAAAGTTTAACCAACAATCCGTTCACCTTCATGAAGGAGTCATCTGTGAAAAAGGTCCTAAACAATAAATCGCTCATCTTGGGCACCCTCGTCCTGGGCATGGGAATCATCTTCGCGTGCACGGATTCTCAAGCTAAAGCCAAAATTAACCTCGTCACTAAAGATGGTGGGAAGCCCGGCGTCGCTGCAAAGATCGGCGGAGTCGAAATTTCGGACGAAGAACTCGTCGGCGAAGCTAAACAAGAATTTTTCGAACTGAAAAAGCGCGAATACGACCTCAAGATGGAGCGCTTGAACCGCATTCTCGAAGATAAACTCATTGGTGCAGAAGCTAAAAAAGCGAATATGCCAACCGATCAGTACATCGAGAAAAAAGTGATCGGAAAAATCACGATCGGCGATTCCGAATACAAACAGTTCGTGAAAGATCGCAAGATTCCAGAAGAACAACTGAAGCAACACCCAGAATACAAACAGCGCATCACGCAGTTCCTGGAAGGTCAGAAGAAACAAGACAAAGTTCAGGAATACTTGGCGAAGCTCACCAAATCGAGCCCAGTTGAAGTCTACTTCAAGAAACCTGAGATGGAGCGCGTGAAGGTTGAAGTTTCCGATAGCGACGCAACCAAAGGTAAAAAAGGCGCAAAAGTTCAGATCGTTGAATTCTCTGACTTCCAATGCCCTTACTGCTCGCGCGGTGCTGATGCTGTGAACGAACTTGCGAAGAAATACGGCTCGAAAGTGTCGATCACTTTCAAGCACTACCCTCTTCCATTCCACCCGAACGCAAAACCAGCAGCTGAAGTTGCTCTCTGCGTGAAAAAACTCGGCGGTGACGACAAGTTCTGGAAGTACCACGACGTTGTTTTCAAGAACCAAGAGAAGATGGATGCAGAATCCCTCCTGAAGTACGCAAAAGACGTTGGAGCTGACCAAGCGAAAACGAAAGAATGCGTCGATAAAGGCGAATTCAAAGCTCAAATCGAGAAGGATATGGAATACGGAAACAAAATCGGTGTCCGCTCCACTCCTACTTTCTTCATCAACGGTCAATTGGTCGCGGGCGCACTCCCGATCGAACAGTTTTCTGAAATGATTGATGAAGAGTTGAAGAAGTAATTTCTCAGTTACAGATTAGTTTGAGACAGCCGCCAAGGATCTTGGCGGCTGTTTTTTTTCGGGCAGACGGGCAGTCAGGCACGCTGTCGTCTGGCATCTGTAGCGGTTTCGGTTTCGGTTTCGGGTACTGTTTCTGTACGGCTATCCGTCATCTGCTATCGGCCAACGGATGAACTAAGCGGTAAATCATTCCGCCGATCTGATCGCTTAATTTTCTCTCGTCGGGTCGATTAATAATGTCGAGCAATGACTGAACTTCACGCATAGATCCGAGTGCGATCGAGTAGAATCTCCGTTTTTCCTTCCAGCTCGGCTTTCCTGATCCTTCCGCGAGATTTAGACAAATACTGAGACTAGCTCGCGAGAGCTGATCTTTTAGGTGACGTGGAACAACGATCTTCTCACAGGAGCGATAAAGTTCGAGTGACAACTGATAAGCAATGAATCGAGCAAGCATGATAGAATCTCCTTTTTTAAAAAAATTTAAGGGGCCACTTTGGTGCGCCCTTAAATTTTTTTAAAAAAGGAGATTCTATCGTGCTCGTGAATTTTCGTTCCTATCAGTTGTCACTCGAACTTTATCGCTCATCGAAAACGGTGCAGCTCCCCTATCACCTAAAAGATCAGCTCCTCAGAGCCGCCTCATCGATCTGTCTAAATCTCGCGGAAGGATCAGCGAAACCCACCGAAAAAGACCGGAAGAAATTCTACCGAATCGCACTCGGCTCCTGCCGCGAAGTCCAAGCCGTAATCGAGCTAGAAAATCTAACCACCCTTAACGCACTAGCCGACCGCGTAGGCGGTCATATTTACCGACTCTGCGAACCGTAACGGGCTCCGAAACCGAAACAGGAACCGCCATCGGCCATCGGCCATCCGTAAACGGCACCCTCACCGTCAAAATCCCATCACTCCCAGAGTCCTAACGCATTTGCTCCTCCCTTTTTCTTCCCTCTAGCGAAAGAGCATGTGAAAATAGAGAAAGGACCAGAAATCAGGCGTACTTACGCCATTTTTCAAGGTCGAAGGATGAGCATGGAAGCCCATCCAAAAATGTTCACGGAGGATCGAACTCATGTCGATCATTGGACCCGACTACGGCAAGCACCAACGGAACGTCGACGAACTCGAACAAGATTATCAAATCGCGCAGAAGCGCGCGAAGGCTCGCGAAGAACAGCGCGAGAAAAAGATTATCGCGAACACCCGCGACGCTATGGCCGACGTTGAGAAGAAGTCGAACGCCACCATCAACGACGTCCGCGAAAACTACCAAGATGCCTTTCAGCGCTCAAAACAAGTAGACGCAAAAGAGCGCCAAAATCTAGAAGCTCGCACGTATGATCGCTTAGGAAAACTCGCGAACCAGGTCGAAGACATCGCCATTCAGCGTGACAATGCGATGAGAACTTACGACGCTGCCGAAGACCACTATAAAGCCACCTCCAGCGCGGCAAATGAGTATTTCGAGAAACGAGCAGCCGAAGCAACCAACAAGCATCAGAGCGAAATCGAACAACTCACCGAGCGATATCAGAAAGATATGCAGGAGCTTCGCGACGAGTATTACGACAAAGCGAAGACAAAAGGCGTCGAACAGGTAGAAAGAACGAAGAAAGAGGCTGCAGAAGCCATTCTGCGCGCCCAAAGCGACGTTCAACAAGAACGTAAATCCCACATGGGAACTGTAAATCGCTACGAAACGACTCTAAAACAGCAGAACGAGAAGGCGGACACCGAGCTGGAGCGTCGGGTGCTTCGTAAAGAACGCGAGATGCTCAACGAACGTAGAACCGACCTCGAAAACGAGCGTGCTTCTCGCGGACGGGAAACCGACGACCTCCGGATGCAGTTAAAAGACGCAACGGAAACTAAGCGACAAGCGATCAGCGGCTGGAACGCGGGCCGTGAGAAAGCCATCCGCGACTACGAACACGATTTCCACACTCAAATGAGCTCTGTTCAAACCTCGAACGCAGTGGAGAAGGAAAAGATGAAACGCGAGTCCGCTCGCGTAGAACGCTTCTACGACCAAGGTTACAAAAATCTCCTCCGCGAGAAGAACGAGGAAATCGCAAGCAAACTGGCGAAAGCAAACGGCGACGCTCGCGGACGAGAACTCGACCTTCAGAAACAATTCGAGATAATGGATAAACAAATGAAAAATATGCGTGTGAACGACGATAGTCGCTCTGAACGCCGCTTCGAAGAACAACAAGAGCTCGTTCACAACCAGTATGATAAGGCGTACGCGAACCAGAGCGAACGGTATAAAGAAGAGCTTGCAGAACGGAAGGCGCAAGCAGACGCACAAATTCAGCAGCTCAAGGCTGAAAATTCTGAACTGAAATCTACGGACGATGTCGGTAAAATTTCCGCCGCTGCTGAAGAAGCTCTTCGGAAACAGATGACCGAAAAATACGAAAAATCTCTTCAAGAGGATGTCGCGCGCAATCGTCGTGCCACGGACGAGATTTACGGCGACTACCGAGACCTCGTGAAGCAGTCCACGAAGGATCAACGTGATCAGGCAGTCGACCTCACCCGCAAGTTCATGCGCGAAGAGAACGATTTGAAGAACAATTTAGGTTCTCACATCGAAGAACTCGATAAGCAGAGAAAAGACGCGATCTTCGAGCAGCAGAATCGCCTGGCTGACACTCGCGAAAAGCTAGAGAAACAGCACATTAAACAAACCCGTAACCTCTCTCAGGGATATGAAGACATGCAGAAAACGCGGGACGAAGAGAATCACTACCGAATTCGAACTGCGGTTGAACAAAACGAATTTGAGAAGAAACAGCTCCGTCGTGAATTAAATGCGCGCGTTCAGGACACGATTCGGAGCTACGAGAAGAAGCTCGCGGATCAAAAAATGGAGTTAACAGACCGCATCGAAGCGGTGACCAAAGAGCTTCAAGACACGCGTGCTACGCACAATCGTGAAATGCAAAAAGCGCTTGACGATCAAGCACGTTCCTACGACCATCGCCTAGCTGAAGCCGAAGCTCATTTCAAAAATCGTGAAAAGCAGATGGCTCAGATGAACGAAGAAAACCTTGAGAAACTGAAGAACACGAATGCCCGCCTCCTCTCCAAAAAAGGATAAACGTAAGGTCAAGATCGTCTGCACATTGGGTCCCTCCTCCAAATCGGTTGAGCAGATCCAAGCGCTGATCGAAGCGGGACTGAACGTTGCGCGGCTGAATTTCTCTCACGGCGATCATGAATTCCATCGCGGGTTGATCTCAAATGTACGCGAAGCTTCAAAGCGCGCCGGAAAACCTGTTGCGATCATGCAGGATCTCCAAGGTCCAAAGATCCGAGCCGGAAAACTTCAAAAGGGCGGACTGGAGCTGAAGACAGGGGACGTTCTTGTCCTTCATCCTGAAGGATCCACTCCTCGCACTTCACTCTCCGGTAAAATCGCAGTACCGATCTCAGCTGAAATCGCGCTGCCTGTTGCAACCGACACGAGCGTCGGAAACCTGATCCTTTTTGATGATGGAAAGATTCGAACAAAAGTTCTAGCGCTTGCTCCACCTGAAATCACGGTCGTTGTCGAAGTGGGCGGAAAGCTCACTGACAATAAGGGAATGAATCTTCCAGGCACTCCACTCACCATTCCTTGTCTCACCGCTAAAGACCTTGAAGACTTGAAGTTCGGCCTTGAAATGAAGGTCGATGCGGTAGCGCTTTCCTTCGTCCGCCAGGCCGCAGATATCGAAGACCTCCGGGCCCGCATGCGTAAGATTTTAGGACCTGATGCCGCCCTTCCGCTCATTGTTTCTAAAATCGAACGCGATGAAGCCGTTTTTAATATGGATTCCATCATCGACGTCACCGACTGCCTGATGGTCGCACGTGGTGATATGGCAGTTGAGGTCGGCGCGCAGCGTGTACCTACCGTTCAGAAGAAACTGATCCACGCCTGTAATGAAATGGGCGTTCCGGTGATTACCGCAACACAGATGTTAGAGAGCATGATTTCGTGCCCGACTCCGACTCGTGCGGAAGCGAGCGACGTTGCGAACGCTGTATTTGATGGGACCGACTGCGTGATGCTCTCGGGTGAAACAGCTTCTGGCCAATACCCAGTCGAGACCGTTACGACGATGGCTAAGATCATTACGGAGAGCGAGCTTTCAAAAGAACTTTACAGTCATCCACCCAGCCCCATGACTCCGATGCCAGGTTCCGTCGTGGAGAGTGTTGAGTTCTCTGCCTCTCGAATCGCGAACCACGTCGGCGCTGTTGCTATTGCCTGCTTAACCCATTCTGGAGTCGCTGCTCAGTCGCTCTCGAAGTTCAGACCTTACACTCCGATTTTTGCTCTCACGGAAACGGACCACGTCGTTCGAAAGCTTCAGTTCATCTGGGGTGTTCATCCGATCAAGATCCCAAACATCGTCGGAACCGACGACGTCTTCACGATGGTGGAACGCGTCCTGACCGAGAATGGTGTCGCGGAGGCGGGCGACCATGTGATCGTCACCGCAGGAATTCCGACTTTGCAGCGCGGCACTACGAACATGATCAAGGTCCACCACATCGGCTCGGCGAAGCAGAAATAAGCCCCACGCCGAAGAACTCTCGCTATCTGAAATCCTTGAAGTAATGCACCGCCTCTTCGTGACGCTCTGGGTAGCGCGTCATCACGAGCGTCTTTAGCAGAATCAGAACCTCCC